>CAZFNE010000031.1:0-5888 GCA_964520335.1 uncultured Methanosarcinales archaeon
AAAAATGGATGGAGAAGTGGAACCTCTCCATGTACCATTTCAACTGGGGAGAAGATGCCCGCCCCCAATATATTATCGATACCCCTCCCCCTTATCCAACAGGCAACTTCCATATCGGAAATGCACTCAATTGGTGCTATATTGACTTTGTTGCCCGATATAAACGTATGCGCGGGTATAATGTAATGTTTCCCCAGGGCTGGGATTGTCACGGCTTGCCCACTGAAGTTAAAGTTGAAGAAACCCATGGAATAACTAAAAATCAGGTGCCTCGTGCAGAATTCAGGAAAATGTGCAGGGAGCTTACCGCAGGAAACATTGAAAAAATGCGCAAGACAATGCTGCGCCTGGGCTTTTCTGTGGATTGGAGCAATGAATTTGTTACCATGGAGCCTTCATACTTCGTAAAAACGCAGAAATCCTTTGTTAAGATGTATAACCAGGGGCAGATCTATCATGAAGACCACCCTGTAAATTGGTGCCCCCGATGTGAAACTGCAATTGCTTTTGCCGAAGTCGAGTATGACTCAAGACAAACAAAATTAAATTTTGTGCACTTTGACAAAGTTAATATCGCAACTACCAGACCTGAGCTAATGGCTGCCTGTGTTGCAGTTGCAGTAAACCCTGAAGATGAACGTTATAAAGAGTATGTTGGAAAGGATATTACAGTGCCAATTTTCGGCCAGAAAGTGACTCTAATTGCGGACGAAGCCGTCGAGCCTGAATTCGGGACAGGGGCTGTTATGATATGTACCTTTGGGGATAAGCAGGATATCCGCTGGTGGGTAAAATACGGGCTCCCCCTGATAAAAGCAATTGATAGGCAGGGCAAGATGACAGAAGCTGCAGGCAAATACCAGGGTATGAGTATTACAGAATGCAGGGATGCTGTCCTTTCTGACCTTAAAGCTTCAGGCTTCCTGTATGACCAGAAACCCCTGGAACAGAATGTCGGGCTTTGCTGGCGCTGCGATACCCCTATAGAAACTCTTTCCGGGCCTCAGTGGTTCGTAAAGATCGACCACGAGGGCATTCTAAAAGCTGCAGATGAGATTAACTGGTATCCTGAATACATGAAAGTAAGGCTCCAGAACTGGACAAACACCATGGAATGGGACTGGTGTATTTCCAGGCAGAGAATTTTTGCAACTCCCATCCCTATCTGGTACTGCAAGCAGTGTGGAGAAGTCCTGGTTGCTGAAGAAAGCTGGCTTCCAATAGATCCAAATGAAGCAGCCCCGAGAAAAGTTTGTGCGTGCGGTTCAACTGAATTTGAACCTGAAACCGATGTACTGGACACCTGGATGGACTCTTCAATCACAGCCCTGCACGTTACCGGCTGGGAAAGTGAACACGAGCTCCGCCTCCCTTCACAGATTCGCCCTCAGGGACACGATATAATAAGAACCTGGGCCTTCTACACTATTTTGCGAAGCCTTTCTCTGGAAGGCAAAAAACCCTGGGACTCGATTATGATTAATGGGATGGTGCTAGGGCCTGACGGGCACAAAATGAGCAAATCCCTTGGAAACGTTATTTCCCCCGAAGAAGTGACTGGACAGTACAGTGCCGATGCATTCAGGCAATGGGGTGCAGTCGGAGGTTCTACTGGTTCAGATGTCATGTTCCGCTGGAAAGACGTTGTCTCAGCTTCCCGTTTCCTTCAGAAAATGTGGAGTATCTATCGCTTTTCGATGTCTCACTTAAAAGACTTCGGACCTGAAGCCGCTGAGAACTTCCCGATGGATTCCCTCTTTGCAATTGACAGGTGGCTTCTCAGCAAACTTAACAGGCTTGTAAATACTGCAACAGAAGAACTTGATAATTATCAGTTTGATTCTACCTTTAAGGCAATAAGGGGTTTTGCATGGGAAATCCTTGCAGATAACTATCTGGAACTTGTAAAAGGCAGACTCTATGGAAATGAAGAGGCAGGCAGAAGGGCAGCTCAATATGTCCTGTACAGGACAATGGAGACACTCTCGCTTTTACTTGCGCCTTTTATACCTTTCTTTGCAGAAGAATTATACTCAAGGTTCAATGCCGAAAGTGTCCATACTCAAGCCTGGCCTTCAATTGAGAGAGCTCTGATAAGTGAAGAAGCTGAAGCTGCAGGTGAGCTTATTAAGGATATAACTGGAGAAGTTCGCAGGTATAAATCTGATCTGGGAATGGCCCTGAATGCTCCTCTGAAAAAACTTGAGATATATAATGTAAATATTGATACCGGAGACATTGCCGGAGCCACAAATTCCGAAGTTGAATTAATCGAAGGAACCCCTTCTTTTGAATATGTGCCCGTAGAAGTTAAGCCGAATATGGGGCTTCTTGGGCCTCGCTTCAGGAAAGATGCTGGGGCAATCATAAAGGCCTTAAAAGCAAAAGACCCTGCTGATCTGGAAGAGCAGGCAGCTTCCGGAAAAATAAATGTTACTCTAAATGGGCAACAGATTGAACTCGAACCTGAGGCTGTAGAAATTAGAAAAGAAGTTATTTCCGGCGGCAGGGAAGTTGATGTGCTCGAAGTAAACAGAGCAGTTATTGTCATTGTAAGGTAAGCGTTTGCTTACCTTTTAAATTTCGGATTTTAAAAAGCAAACTTTTTGTCTAAAAGCATATCAGCTATTTAACAAAGTTTCAAGGTGTTTCTTCTCAATCTTAAGCTGTTTTTCAAGTATATTTTTTCAACAGTTCTTTCTAATAAAGGATATATGTTTTACATTATCAGCTTCTGAGTATAAAGTACAAAACTGTATACTGTACTTTCTGAAAAAAGTTCAGGAAAAAGCTTTCAAATTTACCTTCTGACTTTAAGAACTTTTTGAGTATTAGATTCAAAATATTAATTGGCTAATATATAAATAAATCTCCCCTCATTATTATAAAATCAATTAATTGATCATAAGATATGGATTTTGACTACCTTTAAAAGAATAATTATTATTAAAATAAAGTAAAAAAATGTGTGAATTCTCAGCTTTAATGTGAAAGTTTATATACATCCAGGTAATCTGTTTCAGAAAAGTATTATTCACACCTGAGGTTCTTATGACAAAAGTAGAAAAGGTACTACTGCTGCTAAAAAACATGGTGTACGAAAGCACCAGCCCGCAGGAAACCCTTAAATTTGCAAAATATTATCGGAGTAATGGACTTAAAGTCCTTGTTATCTTATGGGGGCCTATGGGAGTGTTACTTGCAAAAAAAGACAAGTCGAGAGGATCTCCTAAATATGATATTTCTGTTCAGGAATGTCTGGATATCGGAGTAGAGTTTAGATGTTGCCAGCTTGCTTCTGATATGATCGGTCTTAAAAAGGAAGAACTTATTCCAGGAATCGAGTTTATCTGTTCAACTGATGTTGCTGAGATTCTCCTCAGGTATACTGAAGAAAATCAATTGATTATTAATTTCTGATACCTGTTAATTTCTAATTCTAGAGAATTTTTAGCCTTTCTGATTTCCAGTTGCTGCCAGCTTTTATAGTAGTTTACTAATTTCTTAACTTGCTTTAGTATTTCTTTGTAAAATTATTAATTGGAAATTCTTGGCTCTTTTGTAAACCAATAAAGTTTTTAATGTTTATTGCCAAGTTTCAGAAACTTAGATTTGTCCAGCTTATTTTTAGAGCAAAAAGAGACGGCAAGCACATAAATCTGGATAAAACTAAATTAATAAATATAGTTTAAAAAACATTTTAATACAATTAGCTTAATAAAAATTGAATTAAATATGTGTATGTTTAACTTAGATTTACACATAACTTAGGATTTAAAAATGAATTCATAAGTACATAATATGTTTAAGTCTAAGGCAGAACAAAATTTGATTTCATGCATTCTAATTCAGGAATATTTTTATTAGCTGGGATTGGCTGGTTTATCTGAGAACTTTCATTATCTAGCAGCAGTACTAAATCAAAAGAAATGAAGTTTGACTAAAATTATATTACGGTTTTGTAATTCGGGTGGTTTCATGCATGACAACTATGAGTTAAATGAAGAAGAAAAGCTTCTTTTACAGAAAATATCGGAAGGAGCTATAGCCTTTCGTAAGATCGAAGAATTTGCAGACCCGGCAACAGCAGTAAAACTCCGACGGCTTGCAATACAGGAATTTGCAAAACTGGAATTTGAGCATATCCAGAATTTTTCTCTTGATGTAGAAACCGTAACTAAGAAAAATATTGAAAATATGATAGGAGCGGTCCAGATTCCTTTAGGGGTTGCCGGCCTTTTAAAAATAAATGGGGAATATGCAAATGCCCAGTATTATGTTCCTCTCGCCACAACTGAGGGAGCCCTTGTTGCCAGTGTAAACCGGGGCTGTTCGGTTATCACAAAGTCAGGGGGGGCTAATGTCCGGATTTTCGAAGATGAGATGACAAGGGCTCCTGTCTTTAAACTTGAGAGCCTGGATAGAGCCAGGAAATTCTATGAATGGGTTAAGCGCCCTGAGATTTTTGAACAGATGAAGGTAGTTGCAGAAAAAACTACCCGTTTTGGGAAATTGATGTCTGTAAAACCTTTTGTAACTGGAAACTATGTATACCTAAGATTCTCTTACGATACAAAAGATGCTATGGGCATGAATATGGTAACCATAGCAACCGACGCAGTAATGCACCTTATAGAAGATGAATTCGGAGCTCACCCTATTACACTTTCAGGAAATATGTGCACCGACAAAAAACCAGCTTCTATAAGCACAATTTTGGGTCGAGGAAAAACCGTAGTTGCCGAAGTTACTATTCCAAAAGAAATCATTAAAGAAACCCTGAAATGCACCCCTGAAACGATGTTTGAGGTAAACTACAGTAAAAACCTGCTGGGCTCAGCAAGAGCAGGTGCTTTAGGTTTCAATGCCCATGCTGCAAATATAATCGCCGCCGTTTATCTGGCCTGCGGGCAGGACGCGGCCCATGTAGTTGAAGGCAGCACCGCAATCACTAGCATGGAACTTACTCAATATGAGGAAATCCATTGTTCGGTGACCTTACCTACCCTTCCTGTAGGAACTGTCGGAGGAGGCACAGGGCTTGGCACCCAGAGAGACTGCCTCAACATCCTTGGAGTTGCAGGTGCAGGCGACACCCCGGGAATTAACTCCCGGAAATTTGCAGAAATAGTAGCTGCAGCTGTGCTTGCAGGTGAGATCTCTCTTATTGGAGCCCAGGCTGCCGGGCATCTGGCTAGAGCTCATGCTCAGCTTGGCCGTTAAGAAATTAAATAAGAAAGTTGCTCTGGAATTTGCTCTTGAATTCAACTTTTTAATCTTTTTTATTTTTCAATATTATTAAGCAGGAAAACAGAGTTTAATACAGTAGAGTAACCTTTACATTTGACTTTTTCCTGTTTTTTCTCTTAATTTTATACCCTTATTTTTATTTTAATCCGCTATAAGTAGAAACATTTATGTTAGTGTGACCTCTAGGCTGATATGGGGACAAACATGAGTAACCATATAGATATTTTAGCCTGTGCGGTTACTTTCTTAATTTGCTTTTTAATATTATATCCTTTAGTGCATACTGATATAATGATATTAGGCATTGCATTAATTGGGTGTATTCTCTTTGGGAAAGCACTTTTTTTATTTTAAAAGTTTTACTTTTCAGCAAACTCTTTTCTTTTTTTAATTTATTTGTTTTAATTTATTTGTTTATTTGTTACTTATTTTTAAGAGCAGCAGATATACCGGAGCAAAAAGAGCAAGATTATTTAACCCTTAATATTAATATTATCAGGGGAAATAGAATATAATCATCGAAATCGGGATTAGAATAATGGGTAGGCTCTAAATAATTCTATTTTATGTTACTCAATTTATCTTGAATTGTATATTACATAAGCAATTAAATATACAATTAAATAAACATACTAAAT
>CAZFNE010000031.1:5988-8700 GCA_964520335.1 uncultured Methanosarcinales archaeon
TAAATAAACATACTAAATTGCTATTTTAGAGGGCTTCATCAAAGTTTTAAAAAATAGGGTCCTAATGAATGGTGGGAATAAATGAATTAAACATTAATAACGAATAGGTAAATTAGTAATGGAGGCTAAGTTTTGGACTATACGCTTCGAATAGGGGGAGAAGCTGGGCAGGGGCTACAAACGATAGGGGCAGTTCTTGCAAAGGTTTTTTCCAAATTAGGGTATCATGTTTTTACGCATCAGGATTACATGTCCAGAATCAGGGGTGGGCATAATTTATATCAGGTTCGTTTTTCCGAAAAAAAAGTAACTGCTTCAAGAGAGATAGTTGATATTCTGCTGGCTCTTGATCGAAATACTGTGGAGACCCATAAAGGGAGTGTGAAAGACGGGGGCTTTATACTCTATGATTCCGAAGTTATCAAGAAGAAATTTGATGACCCTGAATTCATAGATATCCCTTTCAGAAAAATCGCTCTAGATGTTGGAAAAAACAGCGTTATGGCTAACACCGTAGCAACTGGGGCAGTCCTTGGAATCCTTAATTTAGGCCTTGACACCTTTAAGGAAATTTTAACCAAAACGTTCAGCACAAAAGGGCAGGAAATCGTCCAGAGTAATATAGCCTGTGCAGAAGCTGGATACAAATACGCGCTCACAAACTGCCCTCGCTGTGAAGCCTTTGAGATTTATAAACCTGAAGATAGGGATTTAATGCTCATATCCGGGCTTGATGCAATTGGAATGTCAGTCATCATGTCAGGTTGCAAATTTTACTCTGCATATCCCATGTCCCCTTCAACAGGAATCATGGAATATCTTGCTTCCAGGGCAGAAGAGTACGGCCTGGTTGTTGAACAGGCAGAGGACGAAATTGCAGCCATTAATATGGCGATAGGAGCGTCTTTTGCAGGTGTTCGGGCTATGACGGGGACTTCAGGAGGAGGCTTTGCTCTCATGGTAGAGGGGCTTTCCCTGGCAGGAATAACAGAAACCCCACTTGTAATAGCAGAACTCCAGAGACCAGGGCCAGCCACGGGCCTGCCTACCCGCACAGAACAGGGAGATTTTCTTTTTATTCTTCATTCAGGGCATGGGGAGTTTCCAAGAGTCATTTTCGAGCCGGGAACTCCTGAACAGGCTTTTTACCTAACTAACAGGGCTTTTGAGCTTGCAGAAAAGTACCAGATCCCTGTGTTTATCCAGTCGGACCAGTATCTTGCAGAGTCGGAGTGGACGTTTAAAGGCTTTGACTTGGGAAAGCTGGTTTATAATGATTACCGCTTAAGGGAAAAAGATTTACAGGGAGTTGAGGAGTACAAGCGGTATAAATTAACTGATACAGGAATTTCGCCTCTTGCGATTCCTGGCGAGTGTGGAAAACATCTTGTAGTAGCCGACAGCGACGAGCACAGCGAAGAAGGACATATTATAGAGGATGGGGAAACCCGAAACAAAATGGTGGAAAAGAGATTGCTCAAGAAACTTCCGCTTATCAGGAAGGAAATTGAACCTCCGCTTCTCTATGGAAATCCATCCCCTAAAATAGTGCTTGTAGGGCATGGGTCTACCTACGGCGTAATTAAAGAGATAGTTGACAGCGCGCCTGAGAATAAGAAGGTCGCAATGTTACATTTTAGCCAGCTTACTCCTCTGCCTGAAAGAGAGAATTTCGATTATCTTGAGATTCTTGAGAAGGCAGACCTAACTATCTGTATAGAAAATAATGCCACAGGGCAATTTGCGTGGTATTTAAGAGCAGAAACAGGGTTTAAGTTTTCTCATCAGATTTCTAAATATGATGGAAGGCCTTTCACTTTTGAAAACCTGAAGGAGGAATTGCATGCCTACATCTGAAGATTATAAAGGGGAGATGCCTGCCTGGTGCCCAGGATGCGGGAATTTCAATATTCTCTCTACAATTAAAAACGCACTTATCGAACTCGGGATCGAGCCTTGGCAGGTTCTTGTAGTTTCAGGAATAGGCCAGGCTGGAAAATTACCTCATTATATCAAGTGCCATACTTTTAACGGCCTTCATGGGAGAACTCTACCTGTAGCGACAGCTGCAAAACTTGCCAACCATTCTCTTCATGTAATAGCAGTTGCAGGTGACGGTGACTGTTACGGCGAAGGGGGCAATCACTTTTTGCATGCAATCCGCAGGAACCCTAATATTTCTCTCTTTGTGCATAATAACCAGGTTTACGGCCTGACCAAAGGCCAGGCATCTCCTACTACAGCCCAGGGTACATATACAACAATCCAGCCGTACGGGGTTCTTGAAGGTTCTATGAATCCGCTTTCCCTGGCAATTTCCCAGGACTGCAGTTTTGTCGCCAGAGGTTTTGCGGGAGACCAGGAATATCTTAAGGAGCTTATGAAAGCTGCAATAATGCACAAAGGCTTTGCCCTTCTGGATATTCTCCAGCCATGTGTAACTTTCAATAAAATCAATACTTTTAAGTGGTACAAAGATAGGGTTTACAAGCTGGAAGCTGGTTATGACCCCTCGGACCGTATAAGAGCTTTCCAGAAGACTTTGGAATGGGGAGATAAAATTCCAAATGGCATTTTTTATAAGAAAGAAAAAGAAATGTTTGAAGAAAGGGTTCCAGCAATTGAGACGCATCCTCTTGTAAGGCAAGAATTTAATCTTGAAAAAGTTAAGCGTGAGATTGAAAAATTCTACTAAATTTTATTATTTAATTT
>CAZFNE010000031.1:8800-17406 GCA_964520335.1 uncultured Methanosarcinales archaeon
TTTGACTCTTTAATTTTATTAGCAGCTTCAATGATGTCTTCAGCGGCAGAAAGAAAACCATCTTTCTTGGCTTTCTGACCCCATTCCATGAAGCTCTGTATATGGCTTTGGTTATGTTCGATCCAGTGGTCAATCAGATTTGCGAGATTTTCATTATTAAGCTCTTCAGTTATGGAAATTCCCTCCTGTTCATACATATGCAATTCATGGTATAAATTTCCGCTGGATTTAAGTAATAATTTCGCAAAGTTAAATTGGGAACAGGCTTAAATATTAAAATAATGCTGTAAAAGAACTTTAAAAGATACAAAAAGTCTTAACTTAAAAATATAAGTAATAAATTGGGAAATTAAAAACCAGATAACTTCGAAAGCAGGATTTAAGATTTGAAAGGAAAATAAAAATTAAATGCTCGAAAATATCCAGTTTTTCTGATAAAATATGGGTTTTTTCTAGATTGAATTTTATTGAACCGTTCTTGGATCTATTATTTCACCTTTTAAAGCTGAAGCGGCCGCAGTTGCAGGAGAAGCAAGATATATAAAGCCGTCTTTTCCCATTCTACCTTTGAAGTTCCTGTTTGCAGTTGAAATGCAGATTTCGCCTTCCCCGAGGACTCCCTGATGGGCTCCAAGACAGGGTCCGCAGCCAGGAGTTGCAAGCGTTACCCCTGCTTTTAATAAGGTCTCCAGAGTCCCGTTTTCAATTGCTCCAAGTAAAGTCGTGCGGGAAGCGGGAATTACAATTGTCCTGATTGCTACCTTTTTTCCTTTCAGGATATTTGCGGCTACTTCAAGGTCTTCCAGTCTCCCGTTTGTACAGGTCCCTATAAGTACCTGGTCTATATGTGTGCCTTCAACTTCCCCTACAGGTTTTACATTATCTACCTGATGGGGGCAGGCCACCTGAGGCTCTATATCTTCGGCAACGTAGTTAAATTCCCTGACATAAGATGCATCAGGATCAGCGTATACAGGCTCATAAGAATCAACTGCCCTATTTTTCAGGAAATCAAAAATTTTCTCGTCTGGAGGAACAATTCCCGATTTTGCCCCCATTTCGATTGCCATATTACAGAGCGTCATTCTGCCGGAGACGGATAATTCCTGGATTGCTTCTCCGTAAAATTCAACTGCTTTATATGTAGCTCCATCAATGCCGGTTTTTCCGATTAAATAAAGAGTTAAATCTTTTGAGTAAACCCCTTCTCCAAGCTTGCCTTCAACTGTCATCCTGAAACTTTCAGGGACTTTGAACCAGAGCTTGCCCGAAGCAAAGATTTCCGCCATATCTGTAGCTCCAACCCCTGTTGCAAAAGCTCCGAAAGCTCCGTACGTACAGGAATGCGAATCTGCCCCTACAATAAGTTTTCCAGGCATTGCAAACCCATTCTCCGGCAGCACCTGATGGCAGATTCCTTCCCCGACCTCATAAAAATTAGGGATATTGTGAGTCTTTACCCATTCTCTTATTTCTTTTTGCAGGGTTGCCGACGTCTCATTATTTGCAGGTGCAATATGGTCAAAAGGAATTACTATTCTTGAGGGATCCCAGACTTTTTCCATCTGCATTTCATTAAAAGCATTTACTGCAAGTATCGATGTTCCATCATGCGCCATTGCATAATCTACATTGGCCAGCACGAAATCGTTTGCTTTTGCCTCTGTCCCCGCTGTTCGGGAAAAAATTTTTTCGCTAATTGTTCCCAAAGTAAATCTCCTGTTAAATGACAAATTATGAATAAAGTTGCACAGAATCCAAGAAAATAGAGATTCAGATTTCACTATAAGGAGGTATATATATTTAATGGATTTTTAACAGTTTTGCAGAAAAAAGAAAATAAAATTAAATAAAATTTTACGAGCTACAATTAGCTCTTTTGGAAAATGTAAGAGTCTTATTAAATCATAACAAATAATCTGCAAATAATTAGATTGAGAAATATCTTGGCTTTGAATAAAAAGTGAATGAAATTAACTTTAAATTGCCGGTATTTCATAGATCTTTTATTTAGCTAAAATAGAGAAAAATACTATTCGAATCTCTTTTAAATTATTCCATATTTTTCCAGGAACCCTTCAAGAGGTACGGAATGAGTCTGGAATCCGCATACCTTATAAGGGTCAGCTCCAAGAGAAAGTGCTACAAACTGGGCAATATTCATGTGCACAGTATCATACTGTACTCCAAACTCTTTTTCTACAACCGGCTGGTAACGGTCATATTGAATATGACAGTTCGGGCACATATGGATCATAAGTTCCACACCCGCTCTTTTAAGGCTGTCAAGCTTGGTTTTTGTAACCTGAAGCGAAGTTGATCTATTAAGGTGCAACTGGGCAAATCCCATCCCGCAGGTTAAGGTGCGGTCTTCATACCAGCGCAAAGGCTCAGCCCCACAGGCTGCGGCTATAGTATCTATCAACTGAGGATTTTCAGGGCTTCCAATGACATCTGCA
Organism: uncultured Methanosarcinales archaeon; assembly: GCA_964520335.1. Taxonomy (GTDB): domain Archaea; phylum Halobacteriota; class Methanosarcinia; order Methanosarcinales; family Methanosarcinaceae; genus Methanosarcina. The sequence continues at coordinate 11,260 of CAZFNE010000031.1, forward strand.
TATTTGACTTTATAATAATGGCAGGCATGATGAGCTGCTGCCTTCACTCCTGAGAAATCAAATTTTTTCTCTTCCCTAATCATGTCAGCTTTTTTTAAGAGAATCTCGACGGCGTGATAAAAATTAGTTTTAGGGTTCATATCGTCTTTTTCATAAATAAGGTCTGAGAATCCCTTTTCTTGGAAAATTGAATTAACTTTTTCCCGAATTTCGATGTCGGTATTGAGAACTTCACATGCCTCTTTATTTATGGCATAACAGGTTGAGCATACACAGGTTATATTAGGGTATCCACATTTCCGGGCAACTGCAAAATTTCGGGCTGCTATGGCTGTTGTAGTCAGGCCCTCGAAAATATCAGTATAATGCCCAATGCCTGTGCAGCAGGACTGTTCCTCGTTTATGCAGTAATCTATCCCGAGCCTGTCAAATGCATAGCAGGTAGAAGTTTCCACACCAGGATATTCTTGCCCGACCATACAGCTTTTAAATAATAAGAGCCGCTGGTCCGGTATATTCTCTATAGCTTTCAAAGCTAAAATCTCCATTTTTATTTTCTTTTTTGGCACACTGGTCCTTTAGGGGCTGGTGTGAATGCTTTTCGTTAATTCTCGCTTTTATCCACTTCTCTCTTTCAAAATAGCCAGTACTTTCCAGAATAGCCTGGACTTCCCCATGGGTGTTTCTGATATCTTTTGAACTCAGGCCGAGTTCGACACGAATTGGTTCAAGGTTTTTCTTAAATTTGATCCACCGCTCTCCCAGATCATTTTCCATATTTTTAATTCCAGCAGCTGGTACCTTGCTGGCTCCGTTCTTAGCCAGGTATTCTCCTATTTCAACAAAAGGCCCAAGTTTCTCAACTCCGATTCCTTCGTTAATAGCCATCTGACGGAGCACCTGAACTATGGTTACAGGACTGTTATTTCTTGGACAGCGAGCGTTGCAGGAATAACAGTAAAAACAAGCCCAGATCACCTCAGTCTCAAGTACACTGCGGTCATTTTCCAGTACTTTTTTTACAATTTGGCGAGGACTGTAATTGGTAAAGCGAGCAGCCGGGCAGGAGGCCGTGCAAGCTCCGCACTGGATACACCGGTCTAGCCCCAGAGAGGCAGGTGTCCGGAGGCTTTTTTTTACAGTTTCTACAAGGGATTTACATTCCGGCGTATCATATTTGTTCACGTATGGAAGCATTAAATCATCTCTCCTTCGCGGGCAAGACTGGTAAAAACTCCTGCAAGCCCTTTTGTATTTGGAACATAGGCCTTTTTAAAATGTAGCCTGTCTCCGGATGTTCCTAATTCTTCTCTTAATTTCTCAAAGTGCTTAACAGTTAATGGATATATAACCTCAGCCCTCGGGCTGTCAGGTGGATCTTCTATAAAAAGAACAGAAGAAGCCCCATGTCTAAAAGCATGAAGCAGTAGCTCTTTATCCAGTACAAGAGTTGTAGGAACTTTGATTAACTTGACATTTGAGGGATAGGTGAGCACGCTGTTTCCAATATTGTCACAGGTGAGGGAAGCAACCCCACTATTTACAAACCCTAGCATATCCCCCTCTTTAAGCACCCCTTCGATTTCAGCCTTTAGCTGGTTTTTCCTGAAGCCTGCAATCTGTATGGCCCCATTCTGGCAGAGTTCTGTACAGTGCCCACAGCCAGTGCAGATCAGGGAATCTACAATGATTTTTCCGTTTTCATTTAAAGAAAGGGCTTCAAAAGGACAATCGAGACATTCTTCGCATTTGCTGCAAAGTAAAGGATTGATAACAGGGGTTTCATTTGAAAGAGCTTTTGGACTGTCTGTAATAAAGGCTCTGGCCCTAATTGCCGCGAGTCCTGCCTGGGAAATACTGTCAGTAACATCTTTCGGGCTCTGGGCAGTTCCACAGACAAAGATCCCATCAAACGAACAATCTACAGGCTTCAGTTTGGAGTGTCTTTCTTTAATAAAGCCGTTTTCATCCTGGCTTAAATTCAACACACTTGCAATCTTTTTTGTTCCTTCAGAGGGAATCATGGCAGTGGATAGAATAACAACATCTGCAGGAAGCTCTTTTATCCTCTGGGTTAAAGTGTCCTCAAGTCTTACTACAAGAGATTTGTCAGGCTTTTCTACAATATCTGCAGGCCGCCCTCTTATAAACCTGATCCCCATATCCTGTACGGCTCGATAATAATTCTCATAAAAGCCAAGCGCTCTTATGTCCACATAACAGATAGTAATTTCTGTACCCGGGTATTTTTTAACGATCAAATTAGAATGCTTTAGGGCTGCCATACAGCAATATTTAGAACAATAACGGTTTCCCCCTTCTTTTTCATCCCTTGAACCCACACACTGGATCATAACTATTTTTTTAGGAGTATTTATATCATGTGAGACATCAGTCTCGCATTCTGAAGAATTCCCCCCTAAACAACTTCCTTTTGAAGCTGCGATAAGATTAGAAGCATCTTTTAGATCCGAGGGCCTGATTAAAGTTCCTTTTGTAGGCCCATTGATTCCTAACATTCTGGCAAGTTCCATCTGGGTCATTACATTTTCAAATAATCCATACCCGTACTGAGGCTTCTGGGCGGCGTCATATTCTTCAAACCCGGTAGCAACAATAACTGCTCCTACATTGAGATCAATAAACTCCTCTTTCTGGGAAAAATCGATTGCTTCTGATTTACATACCTCTGCACATTTCCCACAGCTTTCCCCTTTAAACTGCAAACAATAGTCAGGATCTATACAGTAAATCTTGGGTACAGATTGAGAAAAACGAAGGGAAATTGCTTTTTTATCCCTGGCTCCGCAGTTGAATTCATTCTCAACCAGGACAGGGCATACATGGCTGCATCTGCCACAGCTAGAACAATTATCATGTACATATCTGGGTTTTTTCCTGAGCCTTACTGTAAAATTGCCTGCACTTCCGCTCAGGCGTTCCACCTCAGTCCATGTCAGGAGGGTTATCTTGGGGTTGGAAATTACTTCGTTCATTAATGGGCTTAAAGAACACATTGCACACTCTTCTGCAAGTTTATCCGGTGAAAAAACTTTTCCTATTTTTGCCATGTTGCCGCCTATACTGGGATCTTTTTCAACCAGATAAGTGGAAATTCCACTGTCTGCAAGGTTTACTGCTGCAGTTATTCCTGCAATCCCTCCTCCAATAACAAGGGCTTTAGGCGTGATGTTTATTCTGATTTCCTCAAGGGGTTCAAGCTTTTCCAGGCGTTTGAGTTTTCCTCTGAGAAGAGAAAGGGCTTTTTCAGTAGCCGGAGATTTATCTGGATGAACCCAAGAACAGTGCTCCCTGAGGTTTGCGATCTCCAGAGTTGCTCTATTCAGGCCTGCTTCTTGAATGCATTTTTTAAAAAGAGTCCCATGTTTTGAAGGCGTGCAGGAACCTATAACTATCCGGTTCAGGTTTTCCTCAGATATTTTCCTTTTGATTAAGTTTTGACCTTCACTTGAGCATAGATACTCATAATCGAAGACTGAAATCCCTTCCGCCTTAAGGGTCTTCTTAATAATATTTATGTCAATGTGTTCAGAAATATTTCCGCTGCAATGACAGATAAATACAGCGGTTTTGTCCAGTGCAGTATTCATTATATTACTTCTTCGAGGGATTTGTATTTAAGACTTGCCAAAACACAGGAAATATTTGCCCAATAAGGACACATCTGTAACATAAATTGCAAAAAAAGGCAATTTTTTCTAGAAAAAGTCCATTATAACTTCAATTCAATTATTATGCAGATCCACGACTTATCTTCAGAAAGAATGTAATAATATTAAAAGGGCATTCATTGTATATATATATTGAGGAAGAAAGACAAAAAAAACTTACAATGAGGTAACTATAAATTTTCTTTATTCGAGAATTTTTAAAGATGGCTTGCCGTAAATTCTCATTCTTTTTTCTGAAAATATCTTTTATAGGGATATAATTATATATATGGAGAAAGAGTAATAGTATTTAAATAATTAATTTTAAATCAACTCTGTTAGAATTCACACTTTTGCGCCAATAAATATGTGTACAGGTTTTTTGATCCATCAATATGATTTAAGAAGATTTATTTAACTTAATACATATTTAAAAGCAAGACCCTTCAAGTTACTCGAAACGATTAAAATGTATCGAATAAGGGTATAAGAAGCAGTTAATATTACAATTCCCATAAACGGTAGATGATTGTGGTGGCAGACAATGGCTTTTCATTAGAGGATAAGGATCTAAAAATGCAAGAAACCGAGTATGAAATGGTAGAACTTTTAAGGAAACTTAATATTAACAGACCGGTTGCATTAACGCTTGCATGCCTTTCTAAAGGAGAAGAAATAACCTCTCAAAGCATTGAGATAATCGCAGGGCTGAGACAACCAGAAGTTAGTATTGCGATGCGCTACCTTCGTGAAAATAACTGGGTTGACATGCGAGAGGAAAAAAAGAACCAGGGAAAAGGCAGACCTGTTAAGTTATACAAATTAACAGTTGAAATGGATACTATCATAAGTACAATTGAAGAAAATGTAATGGCGGAAAGCAAAGCTGTATTGCAAAATATAGAACGTTTAAAAAATCTATCATGAACAGGCACCGACGAAACAACAGTGAATATTTTCTATAAAAATGAAGCTTGCAATCGCCTGCTTCTGTGATGAATTCTATACCAGATATATAGTCTGTTTAATTAAATTTTAATCAAATTATTTCTTGAAGTATAAAATACTGTTATAGCTCGGACACTCTCTATTAAATAAGCAAAAATTACCAATTGTTTTTATTAGTTATAAGAATTTTTTAATAATATTTATTTATTATTAATCGGATACTTTTTAATCCCTGCTTTTGCTTTCTAAGCAATTAGATTATTTTCGTCTTTTATTCTTTTCCTTATTTTATTTTTTACTTTTGTTGTAGCAGGCGGTTAAATCAGGAGATGACTTTGATTTTTTAACTTGGTGGACTTGACTTTTATTTGTAAATTCAAGAAGAAGTCAAAAATTTAACATAAATAATATCTCTAAATTTTTAGGATAAGGTCAAAATATCTGGATCCAAGGAAATAAGATAATCTCTGATTATAGTCTTTTCCAAGAAATAGACTCGAGACTATATAAAATAAAATATATTTTGATAAATATTAAAAATAAAACATAAGTAAATATTTATATTAATTAACTCTATAATTGTTCTCCGGGTGATTAAATGGTAGATGAAAGTGGTTTAGCAATTTCTATTGCTAACACAAGCGAAGAAACCCCAATAATAATGGGATCAAACGAATATGAAATGATTGAATTATTCAGAAGAATCAACGTAAGTAGACCGATTGCTCTTACTCTGGCCTGCCTTGCAAAAGGTAGAGAAATCTCTTCTCAAAGCATTGAGATGGTCTCAGGGCTGAGACAACCAGAAGTTAGTATTGCGATGCGCTACCTTCGTGAAAATAACTGGGTTGATATCAGGGAAGAGAAGAAATCAAAAGGTAAGGGCAGGCCGATCAAGCTGTACAGGCTTACAGTCCCTATGGACTATATTGTCAGCAGGATCGAAGAAGAGATCATAGCCGAAAGCAGAGTTGTTCTCAGGAACATCGAACGCCTGAAACACATTGCCTGAAATTTATGATAGGGAATAGGATAACTTGAAGTTCTAAGCAGTGACTGACAAAACCCCCGAATTAGGCAGTTAAAAAATTATTTGGCCTTAAATTCGAGTTATTCTATATAAAAGGGATTTTCCCACCCTAACTTTTTCCTTGAAAACTGTTCTTTTAATCTATTCTTCTAAATCTGTAATTTTCCTTCTAATTTGATCCTAGGATTAATCCAGGCGTATATTGAGCTTTTTTGGCTTTGTTATGACCATTTTATAATCTACTTATCAGCTCTGTTTTTGATCATTTTATTTAAAATTCTTCTCAAAAAATTCTCTTATCTTGGCCACTTGTTATCTAAAAACGAAGGCTGGATTTTTTTCTAAAAGAAAATCTCTTAAAAATATATTTTGAAAACTTATATTTAAAGCCTTATTATTTAAATAAAAAACTTCAGAAAAAAGGACTAAAACGAAAAAGAAATTTGGTGGGCCCGCTGCGATTCGAACGCAGGACCTCACGGTTATCAGCCGTGCGCT
>CAZFNE010000032.1:0-3860 GCA_964520335.1 uncultured Methanosarcinales archaeon
AAACAGTTTCTCCGGGGTTCGGCCGCCGAACATCCCTGGTCATGCGCACAACTTTGTTAATAATATATGTCATGCCGGTGTCAAGATTTGTGGCAGTAAGAATAGATTTTGTTGTAGTATTTCCAACTTCTACTGAAGCAACTATAAAGAAAGGTTTTGATTTAAGCTCAATCAAACGGACATGAGCGGATTCTACTATTCTGGGTTTTGGAGCCAATTTTATTCCTTCTTAAATGAACATAAAAATTTTATATTATTTAATTTAAGATAAATATAGGAATTAAAAATAAATTCCAAAGTTAAAGATCATATTTTGGGAAATTTAGAAAAAATTCTCACAGTTTTAGTACAGATTTAAAATGCGTGTTTAAAGTTTTAATAAAGTATTTCCTTAAACTTAATAATTCTTTCTAGAAAAACTTTAGATGAAATTAAATAGCTAAAAGAATCGTTTTTTGCATTTTAAAGCCCAGAGCTCAAAATTTTTCGCCCATCTTAATAATTTTTCCTTTAAAATCTTTAAATTAATCTAAATTTGAATTTACAATTCTTTTCTGCCTTTTTTGAAGTTAGTTATAATAATCCTGAAAATTAATGGCTACTGCTAGAAGGCTTAGAATGAGAAAATGCATTGATATTAGTGATTTGCTCAAATAATTATACTTTAAATTGAACTGACCTATTTTACATTCCAATGCATTATATTTTTAGTTTTTTGATAAGTTAAGTGTAAATTATTGAGTTCATACCTATAATAACCAGAAAAACAGATATAAAATAAAAAACTTAGAACTTTGCTCCACGAGTAAAATTCTAAGATCCTAAATTTTAAAATTTAGCTAGCTGGAAGCCAGCTTTCAAGAGGTAAAACTCTTTAGTTAGGCCGGTTTCCAGTAAAGCTCTAATACATTTTTTCTGTCCAGCTTTTCCTGGCTCAGGCAACAGTTTCTTTGCTGAGAATATAGGCAACCAGTCCCGGGTTAAGTTTACTTTCCCTGGAAATTTTTGTCTCTATATCCTGAGAGGATTTTCCCTCTATTTTCATCTCTTTTATTTTTTCCAGTACTGAGACCGGAACGCTATAGTATTCGTTGATATCTTTTCTGTGACCCCAGACATCCCCTTCAACAAGCTGAACTCTCTGCATCTCAAGGAACATCTGGATAGACTTTGAGATTGTATTCATATATGATTTAGGTAATTGAATTACCTCAAGCTTCGGACAGGTTTCGACCAGTCCGAAAACATCTTTGTTTGAAGGCCTGAAGGCCAGGTGAGCGACACGTTCACTTGGATTTAAAGTAAAGATTTCTTCTCTTGAACTAACTACTCGAATTTTCATATCTATTTTCCCCCACTTTAAAGTTCTTTTAATTGTACTTTGATATAAACTACATTAACTCATCATAAATAGTTATCTCACTGAACTAATATTATTTCAATAGTATTCTGCGTATATCATTTCTATAATCTTATAGAGGTCCTATTAATCAAACCAGAAAACAGGGATCTACATAAAAAAAGCTGTATTTAAGGATTTTAAATTTTTAACATTTCTATCCAGAACAGATTTTTCTTTAAATACATTTTAATTTTATTTCTAATAACTTTTTAAATAATTTGGCAAAATATTTTTATTCAGATATTATTCAAGTATTTACTCAATTTTTGTCCTATGGCTGCATGATATAGAATTCTATTTCAGACCAGCTTTCTGGAAAAACAAAGTTTGACTAAAAACTGCTTTAATATTCTGTCTGAACAAACAAGGCTTTTTATCCTTTAAACCCTAATACACATTGAATATTTTCTATAATCTTATTTTAGGGGGAGGAAAATGACTCTAAATACTAATACAAGGGTTCCATATTCTATGGAAAATATTGAAAGATGTAAATGCCCACAATGTCCTGTACAGGCCAAAGATGAGTGCGTTAAGGATAAAGCCCTTAATTTAGAAACCGAAATTAAAAGCGCAGGAATGGGGGGAGTTCCAGCTCCTGAAAAAGTTCCTGGGGTTTACTGTTCAACCGGAAATGCTACCTGTGCAAATCTTGATCCTAATCAGCAATGTATTTGCAAAACCTGTGAGGTCTGGGCAAATTACATACTTGAAGCTGCTGTGCCTATGATGTATTTCTGCAATATTGGCAAGGCAGATTAATCTCCTATTTTTTAGGATGACAAATTTTTCTCTTTTTTAGAAAAGCTTCAGGAAAGGTCTATAAAACTTTCATTTAACTTAAAAGATTATTTAATCTATTGCTCAACTCTCTCTTGTAAATATGCTCCAGTTTATCCCTAGTATTTAGTTTTTGTACATCTTTGGTTTTCTGGTGATGAATGCTCTTCTCGACTTATAAATAGTATAGCGTAAAGCTTCTAGTTACAGTATCATTTCTAATTCTTAGATTTACTCTTTTCCTGTTAGCGTACGTAAGAAATTCTCAGTAATTTGTTCTCAAAGCATTTACTGTCAGGGAATCAGGGAATTGGGACGGGCTCCCAGACTGCTACAACTAACACTTAAGCTTCCATAGTAATCGTTTACGTTCAACATTAAAAGAAATAAAATAACAAATATCAATAATACAATAAGTGCAGATTTCTCCATAGTTTCCCCCCTAAGGGTCTTTAGGTATTAAAATATTCCAGTTTTACTTTTCCCCTAGAATTCCCAGTTATAAAACACATCTAAAATATTAAAAATTATCATAATAAAGTTAGTTCAGAAGTATTCAAGACTTGAATTGACAGAATTCAAAAAAAAATTCTTATTAAGCCTTGTCAGTCTACTTAATCCTAAATTTCTCTCATTATTTCAATAAGCTGCACATTCCAGAATTCCCATTTCCACTGTATCCATTCCTTTACTCAGATTTAGAAAAGAGTTTTTATAAACGTCCCAAAAGCTTTCATGAGTCTAAAAGAGTTTCCTGAAAATAAGAGTTTTCTTAATATTATTGAAGGATGATCCATATCTCCGTATTCGGTAATTGTATTCAGAATTGAGGGAGCATTTAAAGAGTTCACGAGTTCATTAAGATGGTTATCTTCAAGTTTCCCCATATAATCATGGATTTTCATTCCTATCTCGAGTTCTTTTTCCAGGCCCTTTCTCCAGAGCAGATCATATTCTGAGAGCCTGTCCGCGGAAGTATTTCCTTCAAGGGCAGCAGTTGCTGCAACTTTCCCGGCTATTTTTGCTGCGAATGCACCGGTATAAATTCCTCCTCCTGAAGTTGGTTTTGCCTGCCCTGCCGCATCTCCTACAAGTAGGATTCCATCAGACACCATATGCTCCGGAGAGCCTACAGGAATCCCTCCAATAACAAAATCAAGCATACCGCCTGAATATCTGTCTTTTATATGCGGATTAGAAGAGAGGAATCTCTCGAGATAGAAATGAGGAGAAACTGGATTTCCGGAAATGTTCGACTTTTTAAATAAAATTTCCGGATCAACTGCAAGCCCGATTCTTGAAATTTTTTCATCGAGAGGCACAGTCCAGGCAAAAAACCCGGGGGCCCAGGAACCAGGAAAAAGTTCGACAAAATTCCTATCTTCTGAAGCATATGGGGCTTCAATCTGGATTCCAGGCAGCACCCTTGAGGGTTTATCCATGCTTGCATAACTTGCTATCCTGCTTTTTACTCCATCTGCGGCTATTATAACAGGAGCACTTATCGTTTCTTCTTTCCCATTTCGGATTACTCTAAGTTTTACAGGGGAAATCTGGCCTGGGTTGCCATTTCCTACTCTTTCCCTTTTTTCAAGCCCAATTACCCTTGTTTTCAGGGAAAGATCTGCTCCTTCTTCAACAGCCATTTCAGCAAGCCTGCGGTCGAAGTTCTTTCTTG
>CAZFNE010000032.1:3960-8644 GCA_964520335.1 uncultured Methanosarcinales archaeon
TCTGCTCCTTCTTCAACAGCCATTTCAGCAAGCCTGCGGTCGAAGTTCTTTCTTGAGACCACATAAGCTTTTGTTTGCTTCCCATCAACTGGCAGGCGCTGCCCGTCCGGAGCATGAATAAAAGCTCCGCGCACGGAATTATACACGAAATCCTCGGAAGGGTTGAGTTCGCACTCAGTAACGGCTCTGGTACTTAAAAGTCCTGTACAACCCACGGGTGAGCCTATAGAAGCATGCTCTTCGATTAAAAGCACTTTTGCTCCGTTTTTGGCTGCATAACGGGCTGCTATTGAACCTACTGGCCCTGCCCCAACTACAACTACATCATATTTCATGGCGGTTTCCTTGATCTGAAAGTTAATGCTTCTGATGCGTTATTTACAGCAAATTTTATATACTTACAGTACCAGATTTATCTAAAATAACAATAAAAATATAATATTAATTTGATACTCACTATAGCTTTGGTTTCTGACTTTATTTCTCTTTCCCATTCTTACTGACATTCTGGTTAGAAAAAGATAAGAAAGAGGTGAGGAAGTGTCAATATGAATTTCTGTGTAACTTTCAATTTTTTGTAATCTTATTCATGTTATTTGTTTTTATGTACGCAAGCTTCATATGTTGATAAACATATCCGGTAAGAAAATGAGGTAAAACTGCTCCCACAAGTATTTAATTCTTATTTTAAATTAAAATCCAGAGTTTTCCATGCAACAGAAAAAAGATGAATTTCCCAATTCAGGGTCAATAAAACAAAAAAAGAATAACCCGGAAAAGAAAAGTGCCAGCAATACCATCTATTTAGAAAGGTCTGGCTACCTGGATAGAGAAGTCTCTGCAAAGCGGGACAAAAGCTCTTTAAAGGCTCCTGGAAATAAAAAGTCCGGAAAAGATCCCGAAACTACAATTAATATAATTCAGGGCAAGGATGGAAATAATTCCAACAATAGGAAAAACTTGGATAGTAAAAACCTGGTAAAGGGTAAAGTTCAAGATTTTAACAATAATCATTCCTCACCTGTAAGTTCCCCTAATAAAGGAAAATATCAGAAAAAGCATTCCTCTAACCACTCAGCTACCCACCCTTCCAACAATCTCCGTAAATCTGAAAAAGCCCGGGAATTAGCTTTTCCTGCAAAAAAGAATCCTGAGCGTTTTGAATATGAAGACGCTCATATTTTCTGGTGTGAAAAGTGTAATCTGCCTTTAATAGGGGAAGAATGCGGCAAATGCGAAGCTAAAGGAAAAATTATTCTTCTTTCTCAGCCTGCCGATGTCAGGTTCTGTTCTCCTTATGAACGAGAAATCTTAAATAAGCAGCTTGTTTTGGCTTTTGGCTGCGACCCTCTTGGGGAAAGGCTAATTTTACTTAATAAAATTCCCGGGGAGGATAAAACAGATGAGGTTCTTGTAGACGGTTTCGTATTCGGAATCCTGCGTTTTGAGCTTTCAGGGATGAATTATGTTTTTGAACCTTCCCTGCAGGGGGCGAAAATTTTCCTGAAATCAGCCAGGGAAAAAAAGGTAGCTATAAAAAAAATAGGCAAGCACCTGAACGGCAAAAATGTCAGGGCAGAGTTTATAGAAATTTTTGACATAAATATTAAACCCGGAGACTTTGTACTTGTCGCTGCAGGCAACCTTACTGGATATGGAATATCTTATGTAAGCAGCGAAGATTTCTCTGCTGTTGCCCTGGGCTCAAAATATGAATCCGAAGCTGGGATCAAGAATAAAACTGGGAACCAGGAGAATAAACCGCAAAACAAAATGGAATCCCCTACTAAGGCAGAAACTAAAATTCTTCGAATCAGGAAAATTGATAACAGTGAAATATCCCTTCATTCGGAAACTCCTGACCTCCAAACCTGTATAGCTGCGAATAAAAAATATTTACAGGCTCTTGGAAAAAATGCAATTAACACTATAAGAGGAATAGTTTCAAGAAATGAATATAAAGGCCTGCCTGTATACGTTTCTTTTAGCGGGGGGAAAGACAGCCTTGTTGCTCTTGACCTTGCAAAGGCTGCTCTCAAACAGAGGGAATTTAAAGCCTTTTTCCTCAATACTGGGATTGAATTTCCTGAAACTGTTGAATTCGCAAGAAGTTTTTGCGAAAAATTAGGAGTTCCATTAGAAGAAGTGGGTGCCGGCTCGGCTTTCTGGGAGCAGGTAGAAAAATTTGGACCCCCTGCAAAGGATTTTCGATGGTGCTGTAAGGTCTGTAAACTTGCTTCTGCAGGGAACCTGGAGATTGGAAATGAAAATTGCAGGATTCAGGGAGAGGAAGCCGCCTCTAAAATAGCTTATCTCACTATCGATGGGAAAAGGAGGCATGAATCTTTTTCGAGGGCAAGAATTTCAGCAAGTGAAACAAATCCTTTTGTGCCTGCGCAACTCAACATCTTTCCAATTAGAGACTGGAAAGCGCTTGAAGTCTGGCTTTATATTTACTGGAGAAGGCTTTCGTACAATCCGCTTTATGACCTTGGCTTTGAAAGGGTAGGATGCTGGCTCTGTCCTTCTGCGCTAGCTGCCGAATATATTCGAGTAAAAGAGCTTCATCCAGAAATGCACGAAAAATGGAACAGGTTCCTTCTCGGATGGGCTAAAAGTAAAGGGCTTTCAGAAAAGTTCGTAGAACATGGATTCTGGCGCTGGAAAGTCTTGCCTCCAAAAATGCTGAAACTGGCAGAAGAGCTTGGAATATCTATTTTAGCCCGGGAAAGTGCCGAAAGTTTTGAAATTGAGCTTGTCGGAGGAATTTCTCCCTGCAAGGCTGGAGGATTTTCCATAGAGGCTGGGGTAAAGGGGATAAAAGAAAAAGAAGCTGCGGATTTTGCTAGTATTCTTGGAAAAGTTGTTTATGCCGAAGAACTGGGAGTATTATTAATTAAAACAGAATCAGGCAGTGTAAAGCTTTTTTCAAATGGGAATTTGCTTGTGAGTGCGGAAACAAAGGAAAAAGCTCTCTCTCTTTTTGAAGAAACCGCGAGGCAACTAATAAGGCTTTCTCGCTGTACAGGTTGCGAAATCTGTGTTAAAGCATGTCCGATTCAAGCGGCTTCGCTGTTTGAAAAGAGGCCCAGAGTAAGTGCAGCCTGCATCCAGTGCAGGAAATGTACAGAAGCCTGTGTGGTAACAAAATATTTTGATAAACTTGTACCCGATATGGATAAAAAGTTAAAAGTTTGAATTCTGAAACTCTTATTAAACTCTTAGTGGAAGAAGCTAAAAGATTTTCTCAATTTTTAGCAAATTTTTAAGGAACTCTTTCTGCGGCCTTGATATTAAATGGATGTATGGGGGGATATAAATGAAATCGAACACAGGAAATCAAATCTTGAATGAACGACTTTGATTTCTTAATCCTGTGATATTTTTAAATAGTTTCTAATTATATTTTGATACTAAGTTCAGATGATTTTGTGCGAACCTTTTTGTACAGCCTCAATTTAAAAAGCGGTCATAGTCTACCTTTTATCTATCTTTTAAATACAAGAAATACAAGTGGAATTAAAAAATGAGATTAATCCAAAGTCCTGATGGAGTCAGTCAGATAATTGCCAGTCGCTGGAAAATAGGAGCAGCCCTGATACTAGCAGTGCTTTTATTCTTTTCTATTATAATTCTGCTGCCTCTTGCAGACGGAATTGTGCTTGGGCTGGTTTTTGCTTATATCGGCAGACCAATCCAGGTACAATTCAAAAAACACAGGAAACTCGGGGCTTTTGTGGCAAGTCTTTGTATTTTTATCCCCATTGTATTTATTGTTGGAGTCGGTATCCTAGAAATTCTCAATCAGGTTTCCTGGATCCTTGACAATCAAACTGCAGTTGCCGGAGCAATTCTGGATTTCATAAGGGCTTTAAATATCCCGGAAAAGCTTCTTGTAAGCATTAATGCCGCTATCTGGGACGTTTTTACCTCACTTCTGCCTGCAGTAGGAAGTATTGGTCTGCTTTCATATGCGCAAAGCATTGGGCTCTTCATAATTAACTTTATTGTTTCCATAATTATCTGTTATTTCATACTTACCGATGGAGAACGTCTTTACAATGCCTTTCTTGGGGTAATGCCAAAGGAATATAAGGGAATTGTAGATAGATACGCCTGTCACCTCGATTTAATTCTTAGAGGCGTCTTCATTGGCAACGCTTATTCTGCACTTATAGTGAGCGTGACTGCAGTTATCGTTTTTTACGCTTTTGGCTTCCCTCATGTTCTGGCTCTTGCAACTCTTATCTTTATAGCTTCGGTTATTCCTGTTTTTGCCGGATATATGGTGCTCATACCTTTAGCCTTAATGCGGTATATCGAGCAGGGTTTTGAAGGTGCAGCCCTTTTCTTTGTGGTTTCTTCTCTCATAATATATGGCCCTCCCGAATTAATTCTCAGGCCGTATCTAACCAGTTTAACTTCAAGAATCCATCCCCTGTTACTTATGCTCGCCTTTTTGGGAGGAGCTTTTGTTGGCGGCATTGCAGGCTTTTTTGTAGCCCCTATTTTGCTGGGTGCTCTTGTTGCAGCTTACAGGGTCTATCAGGAGCAAGCCCATCCCGAAACCGTAAATACGGATCATGAAATTAAAAATCTAAGTCATTCCTTCAAAGCTGATTTGAAAGACTAAACTCTCCGATTTCCTATAAACCTGGTTTCCTTTAAGTTCCAATAAAAAGGG
>CAZFNE010000032.1:8744-17208 GCA_964520335.1 uncultured Methanosarcinales archaeon
CTAAACTCTCCGATTTCCTATAAACCTGGTTTCCTTTAAGTTCCAATAAAAAGGGTTTAATGGAAAGAATATCAAAGAAAGCATTTCAGCTTCATTTAAAAGAGTAGAAATTTCACAAAAACTACATGGAAAAATTTAAAAAAGAAATAATTAAATGTGGAAATCCAGAGGGTTTTCAGGCTGAATCCAGATTAAGGTGTAAATCTCAGTCGAAAGGAGCAATTGAAAGGGATTGATTTATATCGTTGCAGGATATTAGAACTTTCAGATATTCTTCTTTATCCTTTAATACAGGCCTGTTAATAGGGAAAGTCTGCAGGCAGGTTTGAAATCCAACTCCTGAAACAACTCCTGACTACGCGGTTTTCAACTTCCCTTGTTAACTAACTTTATTTACTTCCTAACTGATGGCTACGCGATTATCTAGCTTACCATTAAACTTACCGATCATTTATGAATTAAGCTTTAGAACCAATTATTTGCTAAAAATTAATTTATCCGAAATTTGATTTCCACCAGGAACACAGGTGATAGAATGCAGTTATTGCTCATTCACTCTGATTATATTGAATATGAAACCAAAAAACAAACTCCAGTTGCTGAAAAAATCGAAGATTCCTTAAAGTCCGGAAGACTTGAGGAGGCCCTCACTGCTTTTACGGCTGTAGAAAATGTAGATGAAGCAAACCCTGAAGAAACCATACAAAAAGCCGTTTCTGAGATTGAAAAGGTTGCAGCTCAGGTAAAAACTGAGCGTATAATGCTTTATCCTTATGCCCATTTAAGTTCTGACCTCTCCTCTCCTAAAGTTGCTGTGCAGGTCTTAAAAGGAATAGAAGCTGCCCTCTCAGGCAAGTTTGAGGTAAAAAGAGCTCCCTTCGGATGGTACAAAGCCTTTACTGTAAGCTGTAAAGGGCACCCTCTTTCCGAACTTTCAAGAAGTATTCGTCCCGACGGAACAGCAAAACCGGAAAGTAAAGCAGAAGTTTCCTCCGAAAAAGAAGAAGTTGTCTCCGAAGCATTAAAAGCTGAAGGTACAGCAAGGTCTTACTGGCGAATCCTCACTCCTGAAGGGGAACTCCAAGAAGTTGAAAAATTTGACCTTACTCCTTATCCCAAACTCCAGCAATTTGTAAATTACGAAATTTCCAAAAGCAGAGCTGTTGAGCGGGCTCCTCCGCATGTAGAACTCATGCGCAGGCTTGAGCTTGCAGACTACGAGCCCGGATCAGATTCAGGAAATATGCGTTACTACCCCAAGGGAAGGCTTGTAAAATCCCTGCTTGAAAACTACGTGCTTGATGTTGCAACTGAGTTTGGGGCAATGGAAGTTGAAACTCCTTTAATGTATGATATGAATCATCCGACTTTGAAAAAATACCTGGACAGGTTCCCTGCAAGACAGTATTCCATAGAATCCGACAAAAGGCAGATGTTTTTGCGTTTTGCGGCATGTTTCGGGCAGTTTCTTATGAACCACGACATGACGATTTCTTACAAAAACCTGCCTGTGCGCATGATTGAAATGACCCGCTACAGTTTCAGGAAAGAGCAGCGGGGAGAATTAGTCGGCTTAAGAAGGCTCAGGGCCTTTACCATGCCAGATATGCATACCCTCTGTGCAGATATGTCCGAGGCAGTGGACCAGTTCAAACAGCAGTACGATCTCTGCATAGATGTGCTTGAAAATGTGGGAATCCATATTGACGATTACGAAGTTGCCATCCGGTTTACCAGGGACTTTTATGAGGCAAATAAAGAGCTTATAGTCAACATGGCAAAAACCGTAAACAAGCCTGTGCTTGTAGAGATGTGGGATACCCGTTTCTTCTATTTTGTACTTAAATTCGAGTTTAACTTTGTAGATGCCCTGGCCAAGGCAAGTGCTCTCTCTACGGTACAGATTGATGTCGAAAATGCGGAAAGATATGATATCTCTTATGTAGCTCCTGATGGGAAGCTTGAAAGGCCTGTAGTCCTTCACTGTTCTCCAAGCGGGGCAATTGAGCGTTGTATTTATTCCCTGCTTGAAAAGGCTGCAATGGAAACCGAAGAAGGGAAAGTTCCTATGCTTCCGGTGTGGCTTTCTCCAACCCAGGTCAGGATTGTGCCTGTTTCCGAAAAGCATTTCGATTTTGCTGAAGAGGTTTCAAAGCTGCTTGACTGCAGGGTTGATATTGATGACCGCGACCTTTCTATAGGGAAAAAAGTCAGGGAAGCCGGCAGGGAATGGATACCTTATGTAGTTGTGCTTGGCGATAAGGAACTTGAAGACGGCACCCTCAATGTGACCATAAGGGTTGAATCCGAGCAAAATAAGCCCAAAAAGGTACAGATGACCTCAGCCGAGTTAAATTCACGGATAAGAAGTGAGATTTCCGACAAACCGTACAGGAAACTTCCTCTGGCAAAACATCTTTCTGCGCGGCCAAAGTTTTTCTAAATTCGCATACTTAATGTGAGTAATTAATAACAAACAGATAATATGGAATTATGGAATAAACTACGGGATTATAAACTGCAAAATAAAATGCAAAATTCATAAAAATGCCTGAAGAGGAGCCAAAAAAAGTTGAGCAAAGAGTAAAAATTCCGCTCTTTCTCTAATTTTTTTCCATAACATATATATTGACGTAATTCTTATTATGAACAGGGAATCCTTTTAAATTAAAGTATTTTTCAGGTATTCTTTTCAATTTCTAAACTCGGGTTAAAACAGATTTAGCAAATGTTTAGAATAGTGAATATTCAGCTCCAAAATCCTCATACATTCATATTATTCAGACATAAGCTTTTTAGATGGAATTTTTTATAAATTGTTATTCTAAGTTGCGGGGAGTTACTTCTTATAATGTTTGCAGGAACGTGCAATATTTCTTATTACAAAAGTATCCCGATCTCCCAGAGACCTCTTGAAGGTACTTTCTGGTTTTAAATCAAAAAAGCCTGTTAATTTAAAGTTAAAAGTATAAGGACAGTATATAATGACTATTTCAAATGGAGTCGCAGCCAGTATAGGAACTGTCGAACTTGAACCTTTGCGAGAAGATAAGCAGAAAATCTTTCAAGATATTCTAGCCTATTTTAATGCCCACCAGAGAGGTTACATTAAAGTTCCTACAGGCTGGGGCAAAACTTTTCTCTCGAAACATATAATGAAAAAGTATTATGACGAAGGAAAGCTGGTCCTTTTCCTGGTCTCTAAAAATAATCCTCTGCTTAGCCAGACTTTTTACGACAGGAAAAAAGCCCAGCCGCTCTTTCCCAGGAGTGCCCTTCTCTCATCTGAAAGCAAAATAGACAGAACTGAGCTTCTTACTGCTCTGAAAGCTTCCAGGGAGCAGAAAAATAAGGGATTCATAGTTTTTGCTTCTCTGCAGACGATTCTTGGGAAGCAGGGGACTGAAATAAAAGACGCTTTACTCGAATTTACCGACTTCGTAATTGTGGACGAAATCCATAATTTCATAAATAACAAAGGAAACGATTTTCTAAACGAGTTTGGGGAGCAGACAAAGATCTTCGGAATGACTGCAACGCCTTTCCAGGGGGTAGTTGGAAATGTCAAGTTCGTGGATGAAATTGCAGGAGATATGAGGGAAATCTATACAAAAACCCTGCCTGAGTGCATCCTGGATGAAGAGCTTGCTCCTCTTAAATACACAATTGCCGAAAGTTCGGAAGATATTTTTGAGATTTTTGATTTTGAAAAAGGCCTTGATGAACTTGATAAGCAGGACCTTTTCCTTGACTGCAGCACTCCTGATAAACTGAAAAAAGTTATCAGGAGAACCCAGCTTGCAAAAGACGTCTATAATTCCCTGATCAAGGACAGAGATGTAAAAACCCTTGTCTTTTGTGCTCCTGTTAGAAAGAGGGTCTATGGAGCAGATTCAACCGGAGAAGAGATTAATGCTTTCCATGCAAAACTGACTGCTTCTGTTTTTAATGGAGAGATCTCGACCGAAAAAATAGAAGAAGACTCTGACCCTGTTTTGCCTTTAAATTTTGAAAATTATACTCCTGAAGGGCAGTTTAAGGATACAGTTTTTATGACTTCGGAATTGCCCAGGAATGAGCAGGACGCAATCCTTAATGCTTTCAGGGAAATCAGAAAGCCTCCTTATGTGCTCTGCACAGTAGGCATGTTAATTGAAGGTTTTGATTTTCCAGGCCTTGAAGCCCTTATTCTTCTACGCCCGACCCTGAGCATGCGGCTTTTCGAACAGCAGGTCGGCAGGGTGACCAGGATTTCTGAAGCTTCGGGCAAACAGAAAGGTAATATCTTTGAAATTTCAGACAGCATCGATTCCCTTTATCAGAAATTTGGAGAGGGAGTTTTTAATGGGGAAAAAGTTGACCAGGTTCAGATGCTTCAGCCTGAAATCCGGCTTGAAGAGCTTTTTTCCGAAGGTGATGCCGCCCGTGCAATCGAAGAAGGAAAGATTGAAATCAGCAAAATTGATTTTAATGCGCTTGGAAAAAATAAAGGAAAGTCTTCCCAGATAAGTGAGATTCCTGTAAGACTTCCCCCAACTGCAATTCGAGCAAAATATTTTTCCCGCCTGCTGGCTCTTACCGAAGAAAAAGATATAGGAGCATTTGAGCGAGAAAAAAGAGAACTTATGCGGGCTGCTTTAAGGTTCAGAGTCAGGGAAGTAAGAGATGCTGAAGGCCTATCTGACCTTTCAGCCAATATTAATAGGCTCAAGAGGGAAGCCTATGAAGACCGCAGGTTGGGAGATGTTTCAAGGCAGCATAAGCCTAAAGTTTTCGGGGAAGTCGAATGGCTCTTGAAGCTTCAGGCTTTAAATTCCTTAAAATATCACGGAGAGCATCTTAGCTTTCCTGAAAAGAATAGGATCTTAAAAATTCTTGGTTTTGAACCCGATTTCAGGAAAATCGATACTTTAAGGCTTAAATGTCTCAAACTGGGGTCTGCCCAGAAGACTATTCCTGAGCTTGTAAAAGTCCTGGGATTCGTGAGCCGCCTTTCCTCTTCAGAGATGTACCAGTTCCTTGATAAAAAGAAAAAAGAGCAGTGGAAGCGGGAATTTCTGCCGGCAGTCTACTGGGGCTTCTGTTTTATTGAGGATTCTCCCGAATTGAAGGAGCTTTTCGAGTCCACGGAATGGGATAGACGGGTAAAGAATATTATCAGGCAAAAGTGATTTAAAAGTCATTTAGCAGTTATAAGTACTTTTGAAGCAATTTTTAAGTAATTTTGCCATAAACAACCCTGTGAAAAAAGATTTTCTTTCCTTCACTGTGTCCCTTTCCTTTTATACTGCTTTTCTTTTTTGTTCCTTTTTTTTTCTTCTTTTTCAGTCTCTTTTCTTATTTGCAGAGTACATTTTAATAGTGGAAAACTAAGGAGACAAATCAAAAGAAAAGGAAATAAATGTTAAGCGGCTAAATATCTGCCCTGAAAAGGATTTGCTTAGAAGGATCTAATATTTATGTCTCACATACTCGTTGATAAAGAACTCTGTACTCATTGTGGAATTTGTGCAAAAATCTGCTCTTCATGTATTATTGACCCAGGCGATGAAGATAACCTTCCACAGGTTCAGGAAGCAAATATTTCACGCTGCTTATATTGTGGCCATTGCGAAGCTTTCTGCCCTTCACAAGCTCTTGTCCTTAATGATCGTCCTGAGGAGAAGATTCCTCTACCTGAAGATGTAGGAAATATCTCTTCAGAAGATATTGCTTTTTACCTCAAAACACGTAGGTCTATAAGGCATTATACTAAAGAACTCGTTCCAAGGGAGAAAATTCTTGAAATCCTTGACGTGGCCCGTTATGCTGCATCAGGGGGCAACAAACAGGAAATTCAGTGGCTGGTAATCCACAGTTCGGAAAGGGTCCGGAAGATTGCAGAGCTGACAATTGAGTGGATGAGGAGTCTCCAGAATACTGACCATCCTATGAGTGGTTATGTCCCAATTTTAATTGCAGCCTGGGAACAGGGAATCGACGTTATTTGCAGGGAAGCTCCGCACTTGCTTTTCGCTCACATTCCTGAAGATAATCTAATTGCATCTGTTGATGCCACTGTTGCACTTACCCATTTCGATATTGCTGCCCCTGCATTTGGAGTTGGGACGTGCTGGGCCGGGTTTGTGGCGGCTGCGGCCATGTTTTATGAGCCTCTTCAGAAAGAGCTTGGCCTGCCCACGGGAAGGAGATCTGCCTATGCAATGATGTTTGGTTATCCAAAGTACAAGATATATGGAATTCCTCGCAGAAAATCTCTTGAAGTTACATGGCATTAAGATTTAGACAAAAAGAAACCATTTTGAGGGAACTGCATCAGATTGGCGATGAAGACTAGTGCTTCGATTCCAAAATAAATCCCTTATTTGGTGAAAAGTTCGCAATCGGCAAATATATTTAAAATTCAATGTTTGTGAATATACTTCGGAATCGCAGTACTAGTCTATTTGCCCACGTGACTTCGATACTTGGACAAGGAGCCAGTAAATAGAAAACAATGAGGTTCATGAAAATCTTGCTTCATCAGAAAAGAACTTCCTGGCTAAAAGGAGATATCGAAATATTATTTGACACTAATAGGATTTGCACTGATAGGATGTAAGTAAGGTTATATGTTTTGTGTAATAATTTTATACTTACTTTATTACTGGACTCTGGGGTTGAGTCTCTAGCATTTTTGGATATAAGAAGAGGGTATACTATGAAAGAAGATCTAAAATCCAAGATGGAAGCAATTGATGCTATCTTTACCCGACGAAGTGTCAGGAAGTATGAAAATGATCAGATCCCCGATGCAGTGCTCAAAGAAATAATTCTTGCAGGCACCTATGCACCTTCAGCCCTGTCCCTTCAGCCATGGGGTTTTGTGGTAGTACAAGACCAGGCACTTTTAACCCGTGTCTCTGATTACTGCAAGCCAATTCTAATTTCGCTTTTGAAGGACGTTCATGATGGTATGTCGGACGCATTTCGGGCATTGCTGGAAACTGAAGGATCCTCGATCTATTACAATGCCCCAACTGTTATTCTAGTAGTTGGTAAGACAGATAGCCAGTTCCGATGGATCGATTGTTGTCTCTGTGCGGAGAACATGATGCTTGCCGCCCATGCATTGGGCATTGGTAGTTGCTGGATCGGGTCTTCAGAAGCTGCTTTTGACAATAAAGAGCTTATGGCAGGATTCCAAATCCCAGAAGGTTACAGCCCAATCGGCACGCTTGCATTTGGATACCCGGCCGAAAAGCCCGAAATTCCCGAGAAGAAAGCACCTATGATTACATGGGTCCGTTAATCTCTTTCAGGACTCCATTTTTCCTTATTGTGGAGATATAATTTTTTTTCCAGTCTATATATCAATAAAGTTATTTTTTGAGGAAATTATTCCGGAAACTCCTGGAGAATATAAATAATATTATAAATTCTTTCTAATAATTTTGTGTTCATTTATGCTGCTAATGAGCTTCAAGTTTTTTGCTTTTTTTATATAAACTACAAGCTGTGGCTTTATGTTAAACTCTGAATGCAGCAAATTTGTCCTGGAACTCTAAGAAAAAATCCCAATATCTTTTCTAAGAATTTATATAATTTAATGTAGAAATTATATTTTATTAAATTGAATCCCTAAATGAGAAATTATCCAGTTCATAAATTCCCCTGTGATCCCCCATGAAAGACAGAGGAAACCACTATATCCCGGACCCCAGGGAGCTTGCCCAGGAAATCACAGAAAATACCAGGCTCCTTCGTCAGGAGCTTGCGGAAGAAACCCGGCTGCTCCGACAGGAAGTTACTGAAGGGATTAATCGAAT
The DNA here is from genome assembly GCA_964520335.1 of uncultured Methanosarcinales archaeon. GTDB lineage: Archaea > Halobacteriota > Methanosarcinia > Methanosarcinales > Methanosarcinaceae > Methanosarcina. Next base: position 16,553 of record CAZFNE010000032.1, read on the forward strand.
CTATTATCCTCTGGATCCGCGGCGCAATAATTCGCTTAAAAGCCTTAGCCGCAATTTTTACAGTTTGCTTGAGAAAAAACTCTGGCTGAAAATCCTGATTTCAATGGGGCTTGGCATACTGCTCGGGCTCTTTTTAGGGCCTTTCGGAGGCTACTTTGACCCTAAAACTGCGGAAATAATAGCGGAATGGATTGCGCTTCCGGGCTATATTTTTCTCGGGCTTTTGAAGATGATTGTTGTCCCTCTTATTTTTGCTTCGATTATTCTTGGGGTAGCCTCAAGCCCGAGTATGAGTGAGTTAAAAAAGACAGGGCTTTTGACAGCCATCTATGCCATAATAACCACGGCAATTGCCACCTGTATCGGGCTGGGAATGGCGCTTTACATTCAGCCAGGGAAATTCATAAGCGGTAATGTTGTTGAACATGCGCTGGAAGGGACTGAGGTTACTTCGGTGAGTTTAAGTTTCGGTACGTCTGTTTTGACTTTTCCTTCAACTGTTGTGGGAAACCTTCTTCCTTCAAATCCGTTTGGAGCTATGGTTAATGGGGAAATGCTCCAGGTGGTAATTATTGGAGTAATTGTAGGGATCGCTCTTGTCTCCCTGGAAAAAAGCCAGTCCACTCCTATGATAAGCTTCCTGAATTCAATGCAGG
>CAZFNE010000033.1:0-11358 GCA_964520335.1 uncultured Methanosarcinales archaeon
TTTTACTTTCATTGTAAAAAAAAGGTTTCGGAACTAAGGATATTCGGAACTACTGGTATAAGAGTCAATTAAGTCTTTTTTGGACTTATTTCCGGTACAAGTTAGTAAAAAGATGATCAAAAAGATATTTAAAAAGTTGTTATATTTTTGTTTCCGGGATTTAAAAAACCAAATTTTGATTTTTCTGATCCAAGAGCTTGATACAGGTTACAATATTATTGGAGTTTTAAGAGTTCTCTCCTGAGCTATTTACATGAAGCCAGTCGAGGTATTCCCTTTCTCCATCAATTTCCCAGAACTCAATTGCAGGTAATTCGTAAGTATGTAGGGCCTTCACGACTTTTATAATCTCTTCAAAACGGGAAGAATCGGTCTTTACAAACATTGCGATCTCTTCATCCTCTTCGATTTTTTCCTGCCACCTGTAAATTGAAGATACGGGAAACATATTTACACAGGCTGCAAGTCTTTTTGAAACCAGCTCTCTTGCAATTTTTAATGCATTTTCCCTGCTGCCAGCAGTTATGTACACGATTCCAAGCATAAAATAACCTCAAACAAATGATAGCAAATAATTTAGACAATTAATTCTGTTTTTTATTTTCTATTTTCTCCTTTTTATATGATTATAGATTTTTTCTTCTTTAGGATAGGCCTTGAATAATGTATTAGAATGAAACTTTGAATACTTCCATACACATTTTTATATAATTATTAGATATTATATATGCCTATATTATAGATATTTTTTAAAGAGAATATTTTCGAAATAAGAAAGGATAAAATGTCTACAATTTAAAATAGGAAGTCACACTATAATATTTACATATGTTGTATTAGGAAAGGGTTCATAAGAAAAATAAATGTTCGTTAAAGCCAAAAACGAATAATTAAAAACTAATAAGCCCGAAAAGTTATTAAGAAAAAAACCTGAAGTAAGAGTTTAGGAAAATATCTTAAAGTGTATTAAGAAAGAATAGAAATGATAGAAATCGCTTGTGAAAAATTTTTTATAATTATACAAACCATTCTAAAAGCTATTCTTTTAAGACTATATTTTCCTCAAAGCTTCGTATATTATCCTCTTTAATTAAACTCGATTTTGTCGTCAGAGTAAAATGATTATTAAACACTAGCTTGAAAGACAAGAATGATGACAAGAACTTAGTACTTACAAATTAAGCAGCAATAAATCAAAGTCAATAATCTGTTTAGCTCAATAATTCGGAGAATTTCCTTGAATAGCACAGGAATTGTAATAGGAATTTTTTTATTGTACTGGGCATTTGTATATATTCTTGACAGAAAGGGTATTCTGGAAAAATATAACATAAGCACTTTTGGGCCTCTCCCTATCCTCATGATCAGGACAACAAAAGGGCTTAAATTGCTGGATATTCTGGCTCGTCCTAAATTTTACTGGAGAAGCTTTGCCAATCTTGGAATTTTAATGATGTTTGCAGGCATGGCTGCAATGTTCCTTATAATAATTCTGTCGGATATTTCGCTATATAGATCATTCCTTGATGGAACTGTGCCAGAGCCTGGTAAATACAATGCTCCAAGAAATATTTTTTTGATTCCCGGGGTAAATGAGTTTATTCCTTTTACCTGGGGAGTAATTGCCCTTATAGTCACACTTGTTGTGCATGAATTTTCGCACGCAATTCTCTGCAGAGTTGAGAATATTAGGGTAAAATCAATGGGAATTCTCTATGCTCTGGTGCCAATTGGCGGTTTTGCAGAACCTGACGATGAACAGCTTTTCGGAAAGAAGACAGAGGAAAGAAAGGAGCCTGCACTTACAGCCAGCATCGAGGAAATTGAAGAATGGGAAGAAAGTCAGCAAAAAAGAAATGGAACTAAGAACCTTGAACCTGGAAAAACCGAGGTAAAACCAGAAGCTGCCGCTACAAGGACCCAGAGGGCTCGCATTCTTGCAGCCGGAGTTATGGCTAATTTCGCAGTAGCTCTAATTGCTTTTCTCCTTTTTTTTGGGCCTGTGCTGGGTGCGATTGCGCCTTTAAGCGACGCCATGATCTTAAGGGTAAATCAAAGTTCTCCTGCTGACTTCGCAGGTCTTCAAAAGGATATGATAATTACGAAGGTAAACGACACAAATGTAAACAGTGCAGTTGACTTTTTGACTTATCTGGAGAAAGTTCCCCCAGGAGATTCCGTCAGGATTTACGCCACTAAAAATGGGATTTCTTCTGTTCATGACGTAAAAACGGTCTCAGCTTCTAATGAATACACTAACGGGGTACTTGTGGGAGGCGTAGTAGAGGGAAGCCCTGCGGAAGCTGCAGGAATAGAAACCGGAATGACAATAATCCGGATGAATGATATAAGAATGCAGAGTGTTGCAAGTTTTGTTAACTTTATGGAAACAACAAAAGCAAACCAGACAGTGAACATCGAACTGTTGCCTCCCGCAAATTATACTGGCAACCTCAGCGAAAATGGTACGCTTGTTCGGGATGTTAAACTTACCCAGAGTTCTTCCGACAACGGATATGGTTTTCTTGGAGTTATCTATGGAAATAATGGAATTGCAGAGGTCCCGACCCTTGGAATTTCGGTCTGGATGCCTCAGGCAAAAATATATCTTGAAGCCCTTAAGCAAATCCCTTCCTTACTTGCAGTCCCTGCTGGTTGGATTATTCTCTTCGGGCTCCCTATTTACGGATTTACAGGGGAAGGGTTTAGGGGCTTTTCCGGCACATTTATGCAGTTCTATCAGCCCGTCGGCTGGGCAGAACCTCTGGGGATAGGAATTTTCTGGATCGCAAATGCCCTGCTCTGGATTGGCTGGCTTAATTTTTACGTAGGCCTCTTTAACTGCCTGCCTGCTGTGCCTCTGGATGGAGGGCATGTATTTAAGGACTATAGTTTTTCCTTTGTATACAGGCTTACTAAAAATGAAATATTCTCGGAAAGGATCTCAAATTCCATAACAGCAACCTTCTCGATGCTAATCCTGTTTTCCTTTGTATTTATGATATTTGGCCCCTTTGTAGGGCAGTGGATTTAATAAATGCCTGAATCGCCTGAAATATTTAAAAGGCAGGAAAGAAAAAAGATCTTATTGACACGGTCAAAAATAAAGGCTCTTTTTTTTCTTTTTTAGTCTTTATTTTTTCCTATTTAATGCATGTTTTTATTTACTTGTAGTCAGTTTTTATTACTTGTTTTCATTTCATTTTCTGTATTTATCCCATTTTTTACATATTATATCTTTGTTTAATTACTCAGGTTTTAATTTAAGTTAATTAAAAAATTAAACCCAATATAACTCTCTTAATTAAAGTCTTTTAATTTAATTTCATTTCGGCAGGAAATTTTAATTCAAAAAATTATATAGTCTTGCCAGACATATACTATAAGGAGAAAATTTCCAGCTTAATCCTTAATCGAAAAAGTGCAGGTAAGATCCTTGGAAGGTCTATTTTGAAAAGGAGAAAACTGAACCAAACGGCTCTATTCCGGAAACTTATGCGTAAAAAATCCCAAACTGTATACCGGACTATAGCTGTGCTTGTGTTCATTGCATATATCCAGGTTTTTGAATACCTTATGCTTCTTGAAAACCAACCGGAAAATGCGAATCCAATAACTGCAATTTACTGGGCTACAACTACGATCGCAACTGTTGGATATGGGGATGTGGTTTTTAGTTCCCAGGCAGGAAGGCTTTTTTCAATAGTTGTACAGGTTCTGGGACTTTTTTTGATTTCGGGTTTTCTCGTAACGTATGTAATTACCCCCTGGATGGACAGGGTAATCAAGTTCAGGGTGCCGAGAAAGGTTTCTTCCAATATGAAAGATCATATTATTATCTGTGGATATAATCAGCTAGTTGAGACCCTTATTGACGAGTTAAAAGAACAGGAGACGCTTTTTTTAGTAGTTGAAGATGAGGAGGATCTGGTCAGGGAACTCGCATACAAAGAGATTCCCTGTATTTTTGGGGTTCCAAGTGACAGACAAACCCTTCACAACGCAGGAATAGAGAGGGCTGCTCTGCTTATTGCAAACAAATCCGATGAAAAGAATGCAGATATCGTACTCACTGCAAGGGAGTTCGAGTACCTGAATATTATTGCAGTTGTCGAAGATAGATCCAATTCAAAATATCTTAATTATGCAGGTGCAGATACTGTTGTTTCCCCCAAATCAATGTTTGGGCAGTTTATAGGAAAAAAAGCAATGGATAGGCTTGTAAGTCGGGTGACGGGGGCAACTGAGGTTTTTGAAGGGATCCATATTGTTGAATTTCCTGTGTACATGAAAAGTCCACTCATAGGGAAAACTATTAAGGAAGTCTCCAGCCAGCAGCAGTTCTACGGAGCAAAAATTGTAGGGATCTGGAAAAGCGGAACTCTCTCGTTCGATCCAATGGAAGAAGATATGATAAAGGAAAATTCGGTCCTGTTGGCTGTAGGCACGCCTGAAGGGCTTTCGAAATTAAAGAAACTAACACATTAAATTATTTGATCTATTTTTGGTTCATACTTTTGTTTCATATTAATATGTAAAGAAATTATAGTAAGGAATGACCGCAAATTTTACAGTAAATGTAACAGTAAATTTAAAATGTTACCAATAAGTTTTATTAGTTTAAAATATTATAAAAGTTAATAAAAATATGAAAATAGACTTCTTGCGCGCTCGCAAAAAGCTAAAAAAGATACTTGAGACTAAAACACTATAAAACTCTGTAAATCTCTGTAAATTTTAAAGATAAAACTTCTAAATCTGAGGTCGAAAATGGGACCAAGAGGGCACCTTGTTGTACTTGGATACGGGGATGTTGGAAAGAGTATTGTAAATATTCTTTCTGGAGGGCCTTTTCGTTTTGTAGTTGTTGACGTTAACGAAAAAGTTTTCGAAAATGCTGAATTCGAGTACCTGATAGGAAACGGCTCGGATGAAGAAATTCTTATTGCAGCAGGCATAAAAACCGCTTCTTTTGTTTTTGTAGCCTTAAATGATGATACCAATGTTATTTTTGCAACCCTGATCTCACGGAGCCTGAACCCTGAGATTACCATTATTGCTAGGGCAAATTCAATAAAATCCATAGATAAAATGTACAAAGCAGGGGCTGATTATGTCGGTTCCCTCTCGATTGTAGCCGGGCAGATGCTTGCCAAAATGACTGCAGACTGCGTAGGGAAAGTCTGCAGGATTGATGAGGACATAATGCTTTATGAAGGCATAGAAATCGAGAAACATAAAGTTGAAAAGAATTCACCGCTTGAGAATAAGTCAATCGAAGACCTTGACCTTGAAAGAAAGATAGGGTGCACGATAATAGGGATCGGAAGGGGAAAAATTGTTATAACCTCCATTCAAAGGCAAACAACCATTAAAGTTGGAGATACAATTGCTGTTGTCGGCTCAAGCAAGCAGATTTTGGAATTCAGGGAAAGATACCTTTATTGAAAAAAGATGGTAAAAGTCAAAAGAAAATAAGAGAAAATAAGATAAGAAAATAAAATTTCTTTAAATAAATTTCTTTAATAATTTTTTTGGAAAGATCTATTAAAGAAGACAGCCAATAGTTACAAAAAAATCAGTTTTAATAGAATTAAACTGCCTGAAAACTGATACAATACTGATACAATACTGATACAATACTGATACAATATAGACTCCTATTTTGTTTTCAGGCTAATATTCTTGCTTTTGCCTAAGATGTGATAGAATGGAAAGTTTATCTACAGGAATTGAAGGACTGGATTTGCTTATGGATGGGGGATATCCCAAAGGAAAAGGAATACTTGTTACAGGGCCTACGGGTTCCGGAAAAACTATTCTCGGGCTTCATTTCCTGCATAAAAGCTGCCACGAAGGCAGAAAATGTATATTGATCCTTACAAGAGAGCTTACTGAAGATATTCTCTGCCAGGCCCAGAGTCTGCATCTTGACCTTGAGCGATTTATCGAGAATGGCCAGCTCAGTATAAGAAACGTTTTTGAAGATAAGATAAACAAGATTAAATTCGTCTCCAAATTCGGAAAAGGACTTTGCTCTGTAGATACCGATATAATTGAATATCTCAGTGCAATGTCTTTTGAAGTCGATGTCGTTGTAATCGACAATATAGGGATCATGGCCATAAATTACGATATAAGGGAGTTTGCTGACGAATTCAGTTCAATAAGCATTATTCTTTTGAAAAATGGATGCACCAGCCTCTTCATCATGGATGAAGACTCATATGATTTGACACACAGGCTCGCAGGTTATATGGCCTTTGGCCTGATCCGGTTGATATCTCATGACGATTTCAGCTCAGGAAAGATGGAACAGTACCTCTATATCGAGAAAATGCGAAATAAGGCTGTCCCTGTTAAGTATTCTGCATTTGATATTACTTCGGAAGGCATGAGAGTTATTTCCAGCCCGAAATGAAGCAGGAAGTGATTATTTTTCTCAATACGGGTTAGCTGTTTAAACCCTGCTCCCAAAAATTTTTCAAATTTTTTATTTTTCTTAGTTTCTATATCTTTTTATCTGTCCTTATTTGAGAGAAACCTTTAATATAAAGAGCTTCTATCAATATTCCTGCATCGCGGGCTCGTAGGGTAGCCAGGATATCCTAATGGGCTTCGAAGTAAGCTTTTTGCGAAGAAACCCATTGACTCGTGTTCGAATCGCGGCGGGCCCGTTAACTTTTTTTCCTGGTTTTTTCCCTTTTAGCTTTTCCTGGTTTTCAGGATCTCTTATTTACTAATTTAATCAATATTTGATTTGAAAATCGAATTTGGGAACTTTAAATGTGACCTTATGCTTGTAGAAAGGTTTTATAATTAATTTAATAGTTTTAATGAATTATTTGAATTTCTCATATAATATTTTAAATAAGCCCTTTATAAAATTGCATTTCTCAAAACAACTTGTTTTTGGCTCTATGATTTGTTTGAGGATTAAAAACATGAGCAGTAATTTGATGAAAGAAAAAAGTAAGTCTTTAATTAAGAAGCCTTTAATTAAAATCAAATGGGTTGATAGAGGAAATTATGAAAGCCTGGAAGATGCCCTTTATGTGCGTAAAGAGGTTTTTGTAAAAGAACAAAACGTACCTGAAGTAGAACAATACGATAAAATTGACTTCGAAGCTTGTCATTTTATTACTTATATAGACAAAACTCCAGTTGGCACAGGCAGGCTCTTTAAAGAACAGGAAACTTGGTTTGTTGGAAGGATTTGTGTCTTAAAAGAATACAGGGATAACCGGATAGGGAAATTGATTATAGAAAAGCTTCTGGAAAAAAGCCGTGAATTAGGAGCTTGCGAAGTCCATATCCATGCCCAGACTCATGCTATGGTTTTTTATAAGAAATTTGGTTTCAGGGCTTATGGGAATACTTTTTTTGAAGCCGGCATAGAACACATCTCAATGTTGAAAGTTTTTTAACTACTTTTTTGGATCATTTTTAAAATTAAATGTTTTTGAAGATTATTTTAGCTGGGAGATTGAGCAGCTAGATGCCCAATAAGCTGCCACCTATTAATTTCCGAGAAAACGAAAATAGAAGCTAAACCTGGAAATTCTTAGGTTAAAGGGAGTTAGAAAATAAAAAATATAAAAATGTCAAATTAATATATTTTAATGTAATATCTTCTAGTGAAAGGGAAAGGGGAATAGAAAAGAAATAACCCTAAATAACTGGTAAAATAGTTTTTAAGGCTATTTAAGGCATTGTTTAAAATAATTTGCTGGTAGAAGTCAAAATAGTCCCAGAATTTTCAATTAAAGTACTTTTAGTGGACTTTTTAATAGAAAGTAGGTTATGTAGAGCTTTAAAGTTAGGTTCAGGCACAACAGAATCAAAATTAACTGGTAAGCTTTCTTGCACTCTTTCTTTTTTCATGATTCGATTGGATAGAACATCAGATAGAATAATGCTGTTTAAATAATTCGAAAAAAGCTCTGGCAAAGAAGAAAAGGTGCGTTGTAAGCATGGCAGAATTAATTACAGCTACTAAGGATAATAAGAAATTCTCAAACTTTGGGTATATCGTTTCTATACGGGGAAGTATTGTAGATATCCTATTTGAGGAGCATCTGCCTCCTATCTATACTCTTTTACGTACGGGAAGAGAAGGAAAAGTAGCAATTGAGGTTCTGACCCAGCTTGATACACAAAGAGTGCGTGGGATTGCTTTAACCCCTACTGAAGGGCTTGCCAGGGGAATGAAAGTGATAGATACAGGAGGCCCATTGAAAGTGCCTGTAGGCAAAAATATTCTTTCCCGGATGTTTGACGTTTTTGGAAATCCGATTGACGGACAGGCTCCTCCTACAGACGTTGACTGGCGCTCAATTCACAGGGCACCTCCTCCTCTCGAAAAACGCTCTACAAAATCCGAAATTTTCGAAACCGGAATCAAAATTATTGACGTGCTTGTGCCTCTCGAGCAGGGAGGAAAAGCAGGCCTTTTCGGGGGAGCAGGGGTTGGGAAAACCGTACTTTTAACAGAGATGATCCACAACATGGTGAAACACCATCACGGGGTCAGCATTTTCTGCGGCATAGGGGAGCGTTCCAGAGAAGGCGAAGAGCTTTACAGGGACATGAAAGGGGCTGGAGTGCTTCCTAATATGGTTATGGTTTTCGGGCAGATGAACGAGCCTTCAGGAGCCCGCTTTAGGGTCGGGCATGCAGCCCTTACAATGGCAGAATACTTCAGAGACGATGAACATGTGGATGTGCTGCTCTTGATTGATAACATCTTCCGGTTTATCCAGGCAGGCTCGGAAGTTTCAGGTTTGATGGGACAGATGCCTTCACGGCTTGGCTATCAGCCTACAATGGGAACGGAATTATCCGGGCTTGAAGAACGTATTTCAAATACTGATACCGGCTCGATCATGTCAATTCAGGCAGTATACGTGCCTGCTGACGATTTTACAGACCCTGCTGCAGTCCATACTTTCTCACATCTTTCGGCTTCCATAGTGCTTTCACGCAAAAGGGCAAGTGAAGGACTCTATCCTGCAATTGATCCTCTGCAGTCTAACTCAAAAATGGCAACGCCTGGAGTAATAGGAGAAAGACATTACAGGCTGGCCCAGGAAATTCGACAGACCCTTGCCCAGTATTCCGAACTTAAAGATATTATTGCCATGCTTGGCCTGGAGCAATTATCGCAGGAAGACAGAAATACAGTTGCCAGGGCTCGAAGGCTTGAAAGATTCCTGACCCAACCTTTCTTTACTACAGAGCAATTCACAGGGATCAAAGGCAAATTCGTAAGCCTTAAGGATGCCCTTAATGGATGCGAACGTATCCTGAATGACGAATTTAAGGATTATCCTGAAAGTGAACTCTATATGATAGGCACAATTGATGAAGCCGAAGCCAGGCATTCAGCAGCCGGAGGACAAAAATGACGGAGGACAGCACACAGGATTTTAGTACACAGGATTTCATGCATCTCAAGATTCTCCTCCCGTTTCAGGTTTTCCTTGAAAAAAGAGATATTTCCAGAATTGCTGCTGAAACCTCTGCAGGTTCACTAGGCCTGCTGCCGCACAGGCTTGATTTCGTTGCAGTTCTAGAACCCGGGATTTTCGTTTATGAAAACGAAACCGAAGGAGAGGTCTACCTGGCAGTTGACGAAGGCATAATGATCAAAACAGGAATGGATGTGCTGGTTTCTGTGCGGAATGCGATTCAAGGGACAGAACTGAGCCAGCTCCGAGAAGCTGTAGAAAAAGAATTCCTGACTGTTGATGAGCGGGAAAAGAATATGCGCTCAGTAATGGCAAAATTAGAAAGCGGGATTATTCGCCGCTTTGTAGAGTTTTATCATGATTGAAGGATCGAGGGAAAGAAAACCAGATGAGCCAACTTTAGCAAACAAGGTTGGGCCCAAAGCAGAACGAAAAATAAAAGCGCAGCAGAATGTTACGCACACAGTCTGGCTTGGGTTAGGCATGATGGGGCTTATAGGCTGGGCTGTGGCAATTCCAACGTTGATAGGAGTCGCAGTAGGAATCTGGCTGGACAGGAATTATCCGGCAACCTTTTCCTGGACTCTCATGCTCCTGATAACAGGCCTTTTTATTGGCTGCCTTAATGCCTGGCACTGGGTTGCTAAAGAACACAGGGAGATCCAGGCCGGAGAGGGGAAAAAGGAAAGGGAATGAATGGGAAAATAATGAAAGGGAAAGTAAGGGGGTATGTCAATCAGTGAGATTCTGAATCTTGTAAGTTTCATCTTGGCTCTAATTGCAGGAATTTTACTCGGGGGATTTTTCTTCGGAGGGCTCTGGTGGACAGTTCAGAAAGGGCTTTCAGCCAGAAGGCCAGAACTCTGGTTTCTTGGCAGTTTGTTGCTCCGGACAGGCATTACTGTTGCAGGGTTCTATTTTGCTTCAGGAGGGCAATTAACTAAGCTTCTTCTTTGCCTGCTTGGCTTTTTCCTTGCGCGCAAGATAGTGATCAGACTTTCAAGAGAGCCTGCGGAAGAACAGAATCAGCTAAAAAAAGGGGTGGATCATGCGACTTAGTCCTGATGAGCTTATCTTCTGGCAGTCTGGCTTTATCAAGCTAAATGCAACAATTGTTTTCACCTGGGCAATTATGCTTCTTATGGTAGTGGGCTCAAAGCTGATTACAGGCAGGCTCTCTTCTGGCCTGGAAAGGTCCCGCTGGCAGAGCATGCTTGAGATTATTGTTATAAGTATTTTAAAACAGATTGAAGATGTGGGCCTGAGTAATCCCCGAAAATATCTTGGCTTTCTTGGCACGCTCTTTTTATTTATTGCTGTAGCTGCCATCTGTACTATACTTCCAGGATATGAACCCCCAACAGGCTCGCTTTCCACAACAGCAGCCCTCGCCCTCTCAGTCTTTTTAGCAGTGCCTTTATTCGGGATAGAAGAACAGGGTTTTAGAGGGTACCTTAAATCTTATGCAGAACCGACAATTATCATGCTCCCGTTTAATATTATCAGTGAAATCTCCCGTACCCTGGCTCTGGCCCTTCGACTTTTTGGAAATATGATGAGTGGGACCATGATTCTGGGGATACTTTTGACTATAAGCCCTTTGATTTTTCCTTTACTCCTTACCGCTCTCGGGCTTCTGACTGGAATGGTGCAGGCATATATATTCAGCGTGCTTGCTACGGTATATATTGCAGCAGCAACCCAGACGCATGAGCCAGGCGCTTCAGGAGAGCAAACATAATAAAAAAGAAAATAGGAAAAACCTGAGGGAATTAACTCTATGGAAAAGATAGGGAAGAAAGGAAAAGAAAAGAAAAGATAGAAAAAAAACAAATTATTCAATAGAAGAAAGGGGGAAACTATGGCTATTGATACTTATACAGCAACA
>CAZFNE010000033.1:11458-16995 GCA_964520335.1 uncultured Methanosarcinales archaeon
ATTATTCAATAGAAGAAAGGGGGAAACTATGGCTATTGATACTTATACAGCAACAATTGCAGTTGTTTCTATTTTTACTGCAGGGATAACTACAGGCTTTGGAACTGTGGCTCCGGCGCTGAGTGAAGGACGATCGGTTTCAGCAGCTTTAACCTCACTGGCGCAGCAACCGGATGCTTCAGCTACAATTACAAGGACCTTATTCGTAGGCCTGGCGATGATCGAATCCACAGCTATCTACTGCTTTGTGATTTCAATGATTCTGATCTTTGCCAACCCGTTCTGGAACCATGTAATCTCATAAGTCTCAGGAAAGTCCAGGAAAAGAAGCTTATGCTAATCGATTGGTTTACAATTCTTGCGCAGGTAATCAACTTCCTGATTCTTGTATGGCTTTTGAAAAGGTTTCTTTATAAGCCTGTTCTTAGTGCGCTCGATGAAAGGGAGAAGCACATTGCTGCCGAGCTTGCAGATGCGGATGCAAAAGAAGCAGAGGCTCAAAAGGAGCGTGAGGAGTTTTCCCGCAAAAATCAGGAACTTGACCAGCAGAAAACTGCTCTTTTAAATAAGGCCAGAGAAGAAGCAAATTCTGAACGCACCCGTCTTCTTGAAGCTGCTCGCCAGGCTGCAGCCGAGCTAAATTCCCAGCTTCAGGAGAGTTTAAGAAACGACAGGAGAACCCTGAACGAAACAATTCGCAGGCGAACCCAGGAAGAAGTTTTTGCTATTTCGCGAAAGGCCCTGGCTGACCTTGCAGATTCAAGCCTGGAAGAGCGCATAGCCGGGAAGTTTGTCCAGAAGATCCAAAATTTAAGTCAGGAAGAAAAAGAACATCTTATATCGGTATTTGATTCTTCCTCTAATTCTTCACCAGTTCCATCGAAAACTGCCCTTGTCCGTTCTGCTTTTGAGCTTCCAGATGCGCAGCGTAAAGCTATTGAAGAAGCAATTAAAGAAGTTCTTGGAAAAGAACCCCAAATAAAGTTCGAAACCGCTCCTGAACTTGTTAGCGGAATAGAGCTGACAGTGAATGGGCAAAAATTAGCCTGGAGCATTGCTGATTATCTAACCTCCCTGGAAAAAAGTATAGATGAGCTTCTAAAAGAAAAGCCGAAGTCTGAAACCAGCTCAGAACCCGAAAAAAGCACCAAAATAGCCTCTGACCTGCAGGTTAGCCCCAAACAGGAAAAAACCGAAATAAAATCCAATTCTGAGCCTGATACAGCCGAATTAAAAACAAGTGAGCCAAAAACGAATTCAAGTTCTACTTCTAGTTCTAATTCTAATTCTGATTCTGATAAAATGGAAGTAAAAAGTGAATCCAAAATGAATAAGCCTGCAGAAACATGATTAGAAAAAAATTTCAAGAATAAACCTTACTTTCGGGTTTTAAGAAGGAAAGAGATGAAAGAAGAATAAGAAGAAACAGTAAAAGAATTGGATTAGCAGAATAAAACAGAATCAAGGGCAGAAAAGAGCCAGTAACTATGGAAGCTGAGAATTTGGAAATTAAAGAGAAAATTGAAGATAAAGAAAGATCTAAAAATCTGGGCAGGGAAAATTTAGAAGCGGAAGAAGCTGAAAGCCTGAAGAATGCTCTTGAAAGGGAATTTGCTGAAATCAGCCAGGTAAGGGAAAAGTTCAAACCACAGCTCAGGCCAAAAGAAGTGGGTACTATAAAAACGGTTTCAACCGGTATCGCTACTATTTCAGGCCTCCCAGGTGTTGGATATGAGGAATTGGTAAAATTTCCCGGGGACGTTTTTGGCATTGCATTTAATGTAGACGAAGAAGAAATTGGGGTTGTCCTGCTTGGAGATTACTGGCATCTGCACGCAGGCGATGAAGTTGAACGCACTGGCCGCGTAATGGATGTAACTGTAGGAAATGCATTATTGGGAAGGGTAATAGACCCGCTGGGACGGCCGCTTGATGGAAATGGGCCTATAATTTCTAGCAAGCACCTGCCTCTTGAGCGCCCAAGCCCACAGATTATGGACCGCGCTCCTGTTACTGTGCCTTTACAGACAGGCCTCAAAGTCATTGATTCGCTTATTCCTATCGGACGCGGGCAAAGGGAACTGATTCTTGGAGACCGGCAGACCGGAAAAACTGCTATTGCAATTGATACTGTTCTTAACCAGAAAGATTTTGAAGTCCTGTGTGTTTATTGTGCTATTGGGCAGCGGGCATCTGCAGTAGCTAAGGTTGTTGCAGCTTTAAAAGAAAAAGGGGCCATGGATTATACCGTAGTTGTTGTAACCGAGGGTAGTGACCCTTCAGGCCTGACATATATTTCCCCTTATGCTGCCACCAGTATTGCGGAATACTTTATGGAAGCAGGCAAAGATGTATTAATTGTATATGATGACCTTACAAACCATGCACGGGCTTACCGTGAACTCTCCCTGCTTCTGCGCCGGCCTCCAGGCAGGGAAGCTTTTCCCGGAGATATCTTTTATATTCATTCCAGGCTTCTGGAACGGGCAACTCACCTGCGAAAAGAATTTGGGGGAGGCTCTCTTACTGCTCTTCCGATTGTTGAAACTGAAGCCCAGAATATTTCTGCCTATATTCCAACCAACCTGATTTCCATTACTGATGGTCAAATCTACCTTTCTCCTACTTTGTTTGAATTGGGGGTGCTGCCTGCAGTTGATGTCGGAAAATCCGTTTCCCGGGTAGGAGGCAAAGCCCAGCTTCCGGTTTACCGATCTGTAATAGGAGATCTTAAACTGGCTTATTCCCAATTTGAAGAACTTGAAGCATTTACAAGGTTTGGGGCCAGGCTTGATGAAAATACCCAGAAGGTTATCGAACATGGAAGGCGAATCCGCGCCCTCCTCAACCAGCCTGAACATGCTCCTGTATCTGTGCCTGAACAAATCCTCATCCTTCTTTCCCTGAACGAAAAACTCTTTGATAGCGTCCCACTGAAAAGAATGGAAGAAGCTGAAAAGGCTTTGCAAAAATCAGCTAAGGATATCCCGGAATCAATACGCGAAAGCTTTTCTACTGCGGAAGAATTGAGCAAAGAAGACCGTGAAATATTGCTTCAACTTGCGCATAAAGCCCTTTCGAATTTTCAATCAGGCTCGATTCAATCTGGTTCTTTGCTACAGGATTCTGAAACTGAAAAGAATTCCAAAAAAGGTTTTGAGCCTGAAATTGATCAAGAAGGTGCGCCTGAGAATTCTTCTATGACTGCTCCTGAAGTCACTTCTAAATATGAGAATAAAACTGGTACTGACACAAACGAGCCTTCGAAGGATCCAAGCACCAAACCCGGAGAGAAATTATGAGCGAGACTACAGAAAGCCTGCGCAATAAAATTAATAGGGCAAACGAGCTTCAATCTGTTGTCCGCACAATGAAAGCCCTCGCAGCTTCAAGCATTGGGCAATATGAGAGATCAGTTGAAGCTTTAGCTGATTATTACAGGACTGTTGAGCTCGGGCTTAGCGTTTGTTTCCGCGAAAATACTTCAGTCCCTTTAATTATAAGGAAAAAAAACGGGCAAAAAACAGGTGGTGAAGCCCAGGAGCAGACAGAACAGGCACAAAGAAAGCCTGGAAGTATACAAAGAGGAATATCAGGCATAAATGGAAACACAAAACAAAAACCTGCTGGATTTGATACAATTGTTTTTGGTTCGGATCAGGGCCTTGTAGGCCAGTTTAACGATATAATAGTGGACTATGCCGTCAAAAGCTTTGAAGAACTTCCCGGGAAACATCAGGTTTGGGCGGTAGGAGAGCGAGTCGCTGCACGCCTGGACAATGCAGATTTGAGGCCTGCAGGGATTTTTCCTGTACCGAGTTCAGTTAAAGGGATTACCCCGCTCATTGGCCAGATTCTTATTGAAAGCAGAATGCTTTATAACAAAAATGAAGATGCAAAGCTTTTCCTATTTTATAACCGGCCGCGATCAAGAACTCTTTATGAGCCTGTAAGCCAGCGTTTACTTCCTCTTGATGAAACCTGGCAGCAGGAGCTGATTGAGCTTTCATGGCCAACAAAAACCCTGCCTGAGGTCATTGGAAAGGGAACAGAAACTTTAAGGGCTCTTATTGATGAATATCTTTTTGTTTCTATTTTCAGGGCATGTGCAGAATCGCTTGCCAGTGAAAATGCAAGCCGCCTCGCTGCAATGCAGCGCGCAGAAAAAAATATCGAGGACCTGCTCGAGGAACTTAATGGCGATTTTTATAGATTGCGCCAGAGCGGAATAGATGAAGAGCTTTTTGAAGTAATCTCTGGCTTTGAAGCTCTCTCCCACACACAGAAGCGTGACAGATAAGAAAATTAGAAAAGATAACAGAATTGAGGGAAACTAGAGGGAAGGATTAAAGGAAATTTTAGAGTAAATCCAGGTTATTTAAATACTTATAAGTGTTTAAGAGGAAATCAAGGCAAAAAACTCTGGATCTTCCCAATATAAAACTAAATTCTCGGGATAATTATTTATTATCTGAGTAAAATTCTATATTATGAGCTGGTACGGAATAGATGCTGTAGACAGATCCTTTTCCAGAACAAGAAAAGCTCTTTTTGAGCCTTTTGATTTCTGGAAATGGGTAAAACTCGCGATAATTATTTTCTTTTTGGGAGGCAGTGCCTCAAACTTTGGAAGCCCGGGAAGTAACTATCAATTCAACCCTGAAGATTTAGGAATAAATAATCCTGAAATTTCCCCTGGTCAAAGCAACATATATCCTGCTAACCTGCTAGACTTTGACTCCCTTAAAATTAATTCAATCTATCCGGCAGACTTTTTGAAAACCTCCAATATTCCGGAAACTTCCAGTCCTTTAGCAATTTTTGAAGTTCCCGAAGTTATACAAAAACTTTTGCGATTAAATTCAGATTTAATTCCTGATTTCTTTGCAAATGGGGTTTCTAACGAGAAGCTTTACTTATCGGCTGTTCCTTTTGCAGAAACCGCGTTAATAGTCGCTGCGATTTTAGGGATAATTCTGCTTGTTCTGCTCCTCGTATATATTTCCAACGTTATGGAATTCGTTTTTGTAGAATCCCTTGTAAAAAACGAAGTAAAGTTCTGGAATTACTCCCGCAGATTCATGAAAAAAGGATTTAATCTTTTTCTTGTGCGTTTAGTTATAGGTCTGGTTTTCCTTGTCCTTTTAGGAATGTCTTTCCTGCCGGTTATCCCGGCAATTCTAAATGAGGCTTCAGAACCTAATTGGCCTGGCTTACTGGGAGGGCTCTTCTGGATTGGAGGAGTGATTTTTTTACTAATCCTGTTTGTGTCTATAATAAATTCTTTTATAAGCCTTGCAATTCCTGTATCCCTTTATAGAAACACCGGAATTCTTCCGGCTTTTAACCTTATTTTTTCGAATTCTAAAAAAACCTGGAAAGAAATAATTGTTTACTGGTTAGTCAGGCTTGTACTTGGAATAGCAATATCCTTACTTGGTCTATTCATTTTAGGGATTTTAATTGTGGGACTGGGCTTACTCTTCCTTATTATTGATGGAATTATTTATTTTATCTCGTCTGCCCTCTTATCTGAA
>CAZFNE010000034.1:0-13983 GCA_964520335.1 uncultured Methanosarcinales archaeon
AAAGAGAATTAAATATCTAGAAAGGCAAACTAAATTATAAGAACAGCATCTTAATCACTCTTAATCACTCATTAGAACAAGGAGAATTCAGCGTGCCAAGGGTAGTTCATTTTGATATTCATGCAGACGATATGGCAAGAGCAAAATCATTTTATGAAAACGTTTTTGACTGGAAAATACAGAGATGGGAAGGCTCTGCTGCATACTGGAACATTACAACCGGAAAAGAAGGAGAACCAGGCATCGATGGAGGTTTGATGAAACGGCAAGGAGGCATTCCAAGACCGGATACTCCTATAAGTGGCTATATCTGCACAATAGAGGTCCCAAATCTCGATGGCTATCTGGATAAGGTAAAAAATAATGGCGGCCAAATTACTATGGAAAAAAGGGCTATCAGGGGAGTTGGCTGGTTTGCTTACTGCCTGGATACGGAAAGGAACATTTTTGGGCTAATGCAGCCTGACAAAAACGCAAGATAACAACACTCGGGATAATTATTCTTCACTTAATTTTTAAGTTTTTTGGGTTTTTCTGGAGAACTAGAAAAGCTAATAAACGTTTTTAGATGGAGTGGAAAGTTGAAAAAAGACAGGCCTAGACAAATTAAAGCTCTTACATTTGGAGAAGCCCTTTTTGATATCATTAAAGGCATTCCGCTCCTTGGGGGAGCTCCCTTCAATCTTGCAGCCCACCTTGCAAAACTGGGGGCAAAACCATCTGTCATTACTGCAGTCGGAAGAGACGAGCTTGGCAACATGCTGCTCTCCAGAGCTAAAAATCTGGGAATTGAGACTTCATATATTTTAATTGATGAAAAAAGGCCAACGGGAACCGTTACTGTTGAATTAAAAGCCGAAGGAATTCCCGTATTTACAATAAATGAAGGAGTAGCCTGGGATGCTATCACTCTGGATGAAGAAAAAATAAACTCTCTTAAAAATCAGGAATGGGATGTTTTCTGTTTCGGAACACTTGCCCAGAGGTCAAAAGATAACAGGAAAACTCTGCAAAACCTGTTAAAGCAGATAAAGGCAAAGCACTTTTTCTACGACTTAAACCTGAGAACTAGCTTTTACAAAGAAAAATGGATTTTAGCTTCTCTTGAACATTCAACTATCCTCAAAATGAATGAGGAAGAAGCCTTATTTATTTCAAATTTGCTTTTTAGCACGAAGCCTTCTTCCAGGGTTTTCCAAAACTACAAAGACCTTTGCCAGCTTATTGCAGGGAAATATCCTCACATTGCCATAATTTGCATAACAAAAGGGCCTGATGGAGCTGCTGTTTATTATAATGAAACTAGCAACGGAGTTAATATTAATAACGAAATTAATATTAATAATGGAATTTACAACGGGATTTACGAAGAAATAAAAACGATCCCTATTGACGTTGAAGATACAGTTGGGGCAGGAGATGCATTTTCTGCAGGGTTCCTATATGCTTACCTTTCAGGGTCAGGCATTTCAAAAGCTGCTTCAATAGCCTCTATTCTTGGAACGTATGTTGCATCAAAACCCGGGTCTGTCCCTGATTATTCTCCGGAGCTGATAAGTAAATTAAAGGCTGAAGGCCTGGATCTGGACTAAAAATTGAATTCAATATCCAGTTAAAATTTTCCGGGAATTTTAATTACTTTAGAATGGAATTCCCCAGAGAGGGTACCATTTTTCCACATTTTTTTCTACAGGCATTTCTCTTTCCATATCAGCCCTGAGCCTGAATTCGAAAGGACTGTCTCTTTCCTTACCTGAAAGGGGAACAAAGGGATAATAAGTGCCCTGTTTAAAGTTATATATCCAGTAAACAATTTTTATTCGGCCAGCTTTCCCTGTATTTTCAGTTGATTCGAATTCCGGTTCACTGTCAAATCTGAAAATAGCACAGAGAATTTGTTCTCCAAATCCCTGCTCTTCAAGGGTCTGGCGAACCAGGTTGATATTTGCAACAAGGTCTTCGAAATCAGGATCTTTAAAAATGGCCCACAGGAAATTAAATTCATCCTTTTCCAGCCTGAATTCGGTTTCTGTTTCTTTTGAACTGTACTCTAACAGTTCCTGAATATCTTTTCTGGCAGATTCGTAGGCTGATGCATCTATAGGCCTGAAACAGATGCCTGCAGATCCTGAGGGTTTTAAGCCCAAACTGGTTTCGAGAGTAATACTAGCTGTAGAAATTGCAAAAAGTTTCTCACTTTTCGCTTTCGGGAGTTTACTCGTCCCAAGAATTGCATCCATAAAATCTCGGAAACCCATCAATTTATCTCCTTAGTCCATTATAATTCCCTTTCTGTTTATCTGTTCTTTCCAACTTATATTGTTCTTTTGTTCTTGATTTAGACTACTCTTTTTTGTTTTACAGGGTAATTCATTTACTTATTCAATTTATATTATTTTTTTCCGTTTAATCCTATGCTCTTTTACTCTGTTCTACTCGTTATTTTGCTCAATTCTCACTTTTTTTATTTTACTTTTTTATTATAATTTCCACTTATGCCATTTCCTGCTGCATTCTTTCAAGTCTGGCAATTCTTTTTTCGACCGACGGGTGAGTGGAAAAGATATCCATTATAGAAGAACCTGAAAGGGCAGGTATTATGAAGAAAGCGTTCATACCTTCCATTTTTCTGAGATCCTGGCTTGGTACTCTGTCCATAATTCCGCTTATTTTCATAAGGGCAGATGCCAGGACAGAGGGTTGTCCTGTTATAATTGCAGAGCCTCTATCTGCAGCATATTCTCTGTAGCGGGAAAGGGCTCGAATAAGTATGAAGCTAATAACCCAGACTGCAATCGAGACCAGCCAGACAAGTACGATTCCTCCTCCATCCTTTCTTCTGTCCCCTCCCATATATCCAAAGTAAAGGCTATTCCGGACCAAAAAGAACGCCAGCGTTGAAATAAAACTTGCAATTGTCATGATAGCCATATCCCGGTTCTTGACGTGACTCAATTCATGTGCAAGCACAGCTTCAAGTTCTGCGGGATTAAGCTTGTCCAAAATTCCCGTAGTAACTGCAACTACTGCTTTTCCCTGGTTTCTGCCAGTTGCAAAGGCATTAGGAACGCTGGAATTAACTATTGCTATCTGAGGCTTGGGAAGATCAGCTATTGCACAGAGCCTTGTAATTATCCCATGCAATTGTGGAGCTTCGGTTTCAGAAACAACATGAGCTCCTGTTGACATCAGCACCAGCTTATCCGAATAAAAGTACTGGACAGCCATAAAAGCACCTACAAAGAGCAGCATGAATAATGGAGGAGTCCTGTTATACGAAAGGAATGCCAGGAAAGAAATGTAAACTACTCCCAGAAGAAACATTGTAAATAGCATTCTTGCTTGAAGTCCCCAGTCTCGTTCCCATTTTCTTTTCATTGATTATCTACTCCGTCTATGAAATTAAGTGTTTTAAGTGTAATGTAATTAAATTAGATTAACGCCGAATAATTATTGTAACCAAGTATATATACTAATATAATTAAGCAGGCAGATAATATAATTGTGCTTAGATTAAACTTAATAACATGTTTAAGCTGCAAAGTTATTTGCCCAGCTGTAAAAATGATCAATAGATAAGCAGCATTATAATAACGTCAAAGGTTAAGTCCATCTGAGTAAGATCTTATTTAAATCAAGTACATTTGATTTTGAGATCTTTAAAAACTAAATAGTGAGATTCTAAAATTATATCGGCTAGATTTCGGTTTATTTATTTCTATAATTTTAAAAATTTTAATATAATTTCTGGTTAACAAAAACCTTTCATTATATTAAAATTCTTTTCCTCTGATCCGAATCCTGTTCTCGTTTTTTACCAGGGTCGGGGTTAGACTGATTTCAAAAGGACTGGAGTATATCGATGTTTATTATAGTAACTAAATTAACAAATATTTTCAAATTAATAGTCTTATATATAAAAAGAAATAATAGCAGAGTATTTATAATTGAAGTGTAATTTTCATTATAGAATTAATGTCAGTGCAGTTTAATTTACAGCAGTTTGAAGAAATCTTCATTGTAAATTTTCTTTAATTTGCTTAAATCTGCTGTTTAATTATTGCGTAAACATTATAAAATTCTCATTATTTCTTTTCGAATTCAGGATTAGAGGATATATTTGCATTACGATAGAAATAATTGCGGGTTTGCAGGTTCTTTTTGCCCTATAACCTGGCAAAAAGCAATGTATCTCTAAATCATCTGATCTTGAAAATCTTTGATATTAAAGCCATTTAATATCAAAATAAAAAACTTAATTTTTCCTATAAAATTATTCAGGCTTAGTTATGCAAAACATACTTTCAGTACAATCGCTTACAAAGAAATTCGATGAACTCACTGCAGTAAAAGGCATCAGTTTTGATGTCGAAGCAGGCTCGATCTTTGCTTTTTTAGGCCCGAACGGGGCAGGCAAGTCTACAACCATAAAAATGCTTACAACAGTCCTGAACCCAACTTCAGGAGAAATAAACATAAATGGTTTTAATGCGCTTAAAGAGCAGGACAAGGCAAGAGCCTCGTTTGGAATAGTTTTTCAGGACCACAGTCTTGACGAAGAACTGACAGCATACGAAAACATGGTTTACCATGCCGTAATTTATAAGGTACCTAAAAAAGAAAGAGAAGAAAGAATCCAAAAGGCTCTGGAGATTGTTGGACTCTGGGAAAGGCGAAAAGACCTTGTTAAAAAATATTCCGGAGGCATGAAACGCAGGCTTGAGATAGCTCGGGCCCTTGTGCACTATCCGAAAATCCTTTTTCTGGATGAGCCCACAGTAGGGCTTGACCCCCAGACCCGGAGATCAATCTGGGACCATATAAAAACTTTAAATGAAGAACGAAAAATGACTATCTTTCTAACCACTCACTATATGGAAGAAGCCGAAGCTGTTGCAGATAAAATTGCAATCATCGACCACGGGAAAATTATAGAATCCGGCACAGTTGATGAGATAAAAGAAAGAACACAGGCCGAATCTTTAGAAGAAGCCTTTTTGAAATTGACAGGCCGGGATATTCGGGACGAAAACAACGAACCTGCATCAAGAATGAGGATGATCCGGGGCATACGAAGGAGGAACAGGCGTTGATTGAAGTTATTTATATTCTGTGGCTCAGGCAGCTTAAACATTACTGGCGTTCAAAAGCCAGGCTTGTAGGTTCCCTTGGGCAGCCCCTGCTCTTTATGGTAGCTTTCGGATTCGGTATCGGCCCAATGTATACTCAGGCAACCGGAGGAGCAAATTATATGGATTTCCTTGCCCCAGGCATTGTTTCCATGTCAATCCTCTTTACAGCCGTCTTTTCAGGCCTTGAAGTTATCTGGGATAGACAGTTTGGTTTCCTGAAAGAAACCCTTGTGGCTCCGATCTCAAGAACGGAAATCATGCTTGGAAAAACGTTTGGTGGAGCGACTATTGCTCTGATCCAGGGTCTGATCGTTCTGAGTCTGACTTACGTGCTTGGGTTCAGGATTTCAAGTCTCACAGGCTTTCTATTGGGCCTGGTTTTCATGATCCTAATAGCTGTCTTCTTTGCCGGGCTTGGGCTTGCGATAGCTTCAAAAATGAAGGATATGCAGGGCTTTCAGCTTATTATGAACTTCCTGATTATGCCAATCTTCTTCCTTTCAGGAGCCCTATTTCCTCTTCAGAACTTACCAGGCCCGATTTATCTAATAAGCAGGCTCGATCCCCTCACATACGGGGTTGATGGGCTCAGGGGAGCAATTTCAGGAATCAGCATTTTCGGCATCTATAACAATTTTGTAGTAATGAGCACTCTGGCGATTCTTGTATGTGCTATCGGGGCTATGCTTTTCTCAAAAGTTGAGGCATAAATAAACACCATTGCCTCTTTTTTTAAAAAATCTGGTCTCTGAAAATACTATTTTGCGATCAGAGTTTCGTATAAATCAAAGCATAAATCGAGATAAAACTTAAAGTATTATATACAGCATTAATGTTTATTCTACTTCAATAATGTACCCCTATATACCCTTCCACTTCTGGAGAGTTGCCGGTTAATTACATTTACGCACCTGTATCCGATACTTATGGAGCTTATCCCAAAACTCTAAATTGAGTTATTATATCTCGAATTTGAAATAATAACTCGACTTCTCTGATAAGGAAAATAATTTTAAGATTATTAACCCGTTTGTGGAAAACTTGGTTTTGGGATGAGCTCATGAATTAATTAGCGTTTATAGAAAAACAAAAAATGTTTTGAATTAATATTTTAAAGACGAGGAACCACTATTGCAATTTATTGAATTTTTAGCCCTTGGAACATTCCTTGGCCTTGCAGCAGGGACATCTCCAGGCCCCCTTCTGACTGTAACTATTTCTGAAACCCTACAGCACGGCAAATGGGAAGGGATAAAGGTTGCAATTTCCCCTTTGCTAACAGATTTACCAATAATTCTAGCTGTGCTATTTTTTCTATCAAATCTGGCAAGCTATAATCATGTTATAGGAATGATTGCTCTTTTTGGGGCTTCATACCTCATATATTCAGGTATAAAATCTCTGAAAATCAAACCGGCAAATACCGAATTTAATCTGGAAAAAAAGGAAGGACTTAAAAAAGGAATTGTTGTCAATTTAGGAAACCCTCACCCATATATTTTCTGGCTCTCTATTGGCGGCCCGATCATCTTTAAGAGCTTGAACGTGCAGGTTCTGGCTACAATTTTATTTCTATTCGGTTTTTATTTTTCACTTGTAGGTTCAAAAGTTACAATAGCCTTGATTGTAGAGAAATCAAAATCCTTTATAAAAAGTAAATATTATTTTTCTATAATTCGGGGGCTTGGAATTGCCCAGATTCTTTTTGGTTTGACCTTTATAAAAATAGCTTTAGATTCACTAGAAGTGATTTAAGTTTTAATCGGAGTCCGAATCTGGATCTGAATTACTGAAAGTGTAAAATATACAATTTAGTTTTAGCCTGTTGTTGATTTAATAAACAATATATTTTTCAAGTTAAAGCAATTAAAAATTCATAAGCCTAGGTTATCGGAGTTTTAGGAATTAAAATTTGATTAGAATATATTTATTTAGAAAAGTTAAGTAAGAAAAGCCTTTTTGGTTTATGGAAGTGATCCATAGGGCATGGTCCAATTTTAATGCAGTTTAGTTCTGTACTCTTAAGTTTCTACCTATTTAAGTCATTACTCAATTAAGTTCTACTTATTCAGTTACTACTTATTCAAGTTAATATACCTATTTAAGTTACACATCTTCTTCGTACGTCTTCTTTATACATCAGGGACTTGCCCTATGGACCAATATATACTATGTATCTAAAGGTATAAAAAAATGTCGTTAATATGTTAGAGAGGAATTTAATAAGCAGAATAGGCTAAAAATATTAAAGGATTAAATTATATAGACGGCTGCAAAGTAAAAAAAATCCCTAATTATAACTCGATTATAATTCGATTATGGATAATTATAAAGCCGGGTGACGTTCAATGGGTTTAGCACAAATAGTTTTAACACATTCCAAGAGCCTTAAGAAGCTGTCCCAGATTTGCTTTTGAGCTTTCGACGAAAACCCCTCTTGTGCCTGAAATCATAACTGTCCAATCGCCGCCGCTATACATCCAGTTATTTTGTGGGACCCAGTTCATTTGATAAAGCCTTGTATATGCAGTAGCGAGCGCATCAAACATCATGTTTACAGCACCACAAAACTTGGCTGTCATTTCTGCCATTTCTTTGGGCATTTCGCCTTTGGCTTTGTAATCTACAAGTTTTCCTTCAGGGCTGAAAATTCCAGCAGCCATTACGCCATCGAATTTAAGAAGTTCGTCTAGTGACAAGTTACACTCTTTTCCGTTCATACATTTACCCCCAATAAAGTATAGTAAATATTTGTTCGTGTGGTAACAAACTGATCTAATCCCTTTATAATCTTAACTTCTCTGTTTTGCATAAAGGAACAAAAAGCGATTAACTCAATAATATATAAAAATATCAAATTAAAAAAAGAAAGTTAAAGACTTAGAATCAACATTTTCCATCTCTATAGTGGAGCAGAATACTCTTTTTATTAATTTTGCTAACTAGGTTCTTGAAAGATATCTAAACTACAAACTAAGTGCCTCTTCATTTTCTAGAGATTCTTTATTTGAAGGAATATAAGTTTGTAAATTTTAATTTTAATTTTAGAAGAACTTAAATATTTATTTGTGTAAATCCCCCTATGGAAAACAATAAAAACCTAGGCTATCTAGGATTTTTAGGCTTTTTAGGAATTCAAGGAGTAATAGGCGTGTTAAATGATAATCCGGGAATGGCAGGTTATATGGCCTTTTTTTGCTTTTTCATATTTTTTAAGTATTTTAAAGAGAAATAATTTCTAATAAGTTTTAATCTTCGATATTTTCACAGGTTTAAGCTTTACGCAGAATAATATAAAAACAATCTAGGTCCTTGGGTACAAATTAACGAACGTTTGGATAAATTCTTAATCTTTTTATATAATCGTGTATTATTGGTAAAAGATTTTTAGCAATTTATACACTTCGAGGGTAAAAATGCTTGACCTGAATGAGTTTCAGACAAGAAAATTGAAAGTAGATGTTCTGCTTCAAGAGCAATGATGGGACATTGGAAACAGGTCAAAGGTGTTATTCGAAGTTGATACAAAGCAATCTAATTTTAAAAAACAAATCTATAAGCAAGTTAATGAGACGCGCAGAAATGATGTCGAGAGCAAGTATGCAGACTATATGCTGCTAGATAAAATAGGAAATCCGCTTGCAATCATTGAGGCAAAAAGGACAATCAAAGACGCACTTTTGGGCCAGAAGCAGGCTGAAGAATATGCTGATGACATAAAAGCCCAGACTGGAAAAGACGTTTTTATATTTCTCTCCAATGGGTACGAAATCTGGTTCTGGGATAGAGAACGTTATGGGGTAAGGCAGATAAGAGGCTTTTATTCACAGGAAGACCTTGAGAGAGTATTTTACCAGAGAAAAAATTCTGAACATGAGCCTGAAATAGACATTGATAGCACCATAGTTGATCGGGCGAAAAGTATAGAAGTGGCTACAAGAGTTGTGGAGCATATTCATAAAGGGCACAGGAAAGCCCTTATTGTAATGGCAACTGGAACCGGAAAAACAAGAGTTGCTATGGCTATAATTGATCAACTTATGCGAGAAGGAAGAGTTCAGAAGGTTCTTTTCTTAACAGACAGAAAGACGCTCAGAAAACAGGCATATGACAAGGGTTTTGTACGATTTTTTTCCGGAAGAGAATAAAGAAGTGATTCTTCTGGAAATTATAACCCAAGGTGCAGGCTTTATGCTTCTACAATCCAGACATTTCAGGAAATTTACACACAAAAAGACAGAACTGGCAAGTATCTAATTTTATCAGTCAAGTTCTTGCCACGGAATATAGTTTTAAAATTTTAATTGATTTGAGAAAAACTTGGTTTTGGGATGAGCTCAATCTCAATAACTATTATTCAAATTTTTAAACGCTTTTAATGACTTTTTTTGCAAAGGCCGGTCGCTAGCGACCGGTGAGAATGCGGGGTTTGAAAATTAAAAATTAAACTAATAAATATACTGTTTTAAAAAAGAAATAGACCAAATACTTTCATACTGGCCGTGTTTTCTGTGATTCAAGAATCTGAATTATTTTTCCGTGCTTTGAGGGTTTTTAAATTACCTTTTCTCTACTTTTTCCTCCTTTAATACCATTTTTGCAATAAGGAAAACTACAAATGCAATTATAATGAAGTTTATCAACTCTCCTAAAAATGCACCCCAACTAATTACTATGGGCCCAATTTGAAGGGTTGCGGTCTCCCATGCCCCTCCAGGAATAAAAGGTGTAATAATAGGCATGACAATGTTATCTACAAATGATTTCACAAAAGCTGTTGCTGCAATACCCATAATCAAAGCAACTGCGAGTGGGATTACCTTATATTCATAAAGAAATTCCTTAAAGTCGCTTATAAGCCCCATTTTATCCTCCTATACGATATAATTTATAAGTTAATAAAAATACATTAATAAAGTCATTACTATTAAATGACGTGTATCTTTATATCTTTTACGATATGCCTACTGCATGACCTTACGTTAAAGGCTCATTCTCAATTAATTATTCAAAATTAAATGTTCAGAGCAAAAATAAAACCTTAGAAATAAAAAAGAACAATTAATCTTAGATTATTATAAAAGTTGTTAGAATTATTTAATGACAAAACGTAAAATTTAACAGGCATCACCCAAAACTAACGTTCAAAGAATGTTGAAATCAAACGTAAAATTAAATGTACAACTAATTCATTAAATTCAGGCGATCACATGAGACTCCCACCCGAAAAAAAGTCAAAAATAGATGCCCTCTGGGATAGATTCTGGAGCTGCGGACTGTCCAATCCCTTGCAGTCAATTGAGCAGATGTCGTATCTTATTTTCATGAAAAGGCTTGAAGATATGGATGTGCTGGAACAGAGAAGGGCAAATGCAATAGGGCAGGCTTATGTTTCTATTTTTGAAGGAAATGAGAAGTGCAGGTGGTCTGATTGGAAGCACAAAACGGCTGAGGATATGCTTAAGCACGTAAGAGATGTTTTTTTTCCGTTTATTAAGAATATTCATGAGATGGGGAAAAGACCCTTTTTTCCCAGCATATGAAAGATGCCGTTTTCATTATTCCAAAGCCTTCTCTTGTACAGGAGGCTGTAGGAATCATTGATGAGCTCGATATTTCGGGGCAGACATCCGACGTACAGGGAGACATTTACGAATATCTCTTAAGCCAGCTTGCAACTGCGGGAAAGAATGGGCAGTTCAGGACTCCAAGACACATAATCAGGATGATGGTTGAACTCGTCGACCCTGACGTCAATGACAAAATTTGCGATCCTGCATGTGGGACTGCTGGTTTTTCTCTTTACAGCTTACAGGTATATCCTCAGAAAATATACAAGTCCTGACATGGTGCTCGAAGATGAAGAAGGGGATTGGCATAATCTTTATGGGGATCGGATAACCGAGCAGGAAGCCTGGGAGAAACTGAATAACTTTACTTTTTATGGTTTTGATTTCGATTCCACAATGGTCAGGATCGCGCTCATGAATATGGTTTTACATGGAATTCGGGCACCTCATATTGAAGCTATTGATACTCTTTCAAACCAGTACAGTGGAGAAGAGAAATTTACGGTTATTCTCGCAAATCCGCCTTTTAAGGGAAGTATAGATAAAAACGATATTAATGATAAACTGACCCTTGGAACAACAAAAACCGAGTTGCTTTTCGTTGAAAAAATGTACAGGATGCTTGAGATTGGCGGAAAGTGCGGAGTTATCGTGCCTGATGGGGTGCTTTTCGGAAGCTCAAATGCACACAAAGAACTCAGAAAGCTTCTTCTTGAAAAATGTCAGCTTGAAGGAATCGTTTCTATGCCTTCAGGAGTTTTTAAGCCTTATGCAGGAGTTTCGACTGCAGTACTTATCTTCAAAAAAGGTGGAAATACGGAAAAAGTCTGGTTCTACAATATGGAAGCAGATGGCTATTCTCTGGATGATAAAAGGAATCCACTGGACAGAAAAGGGGATATTCCGGATATTATTGAAAGATTCAGAAAACGCAGGGAAGAAAAGCCTGTGGATAGGAAAGGAAAATGTTTTTATGTCCCGGCAGAAGAAATTAAAGCAAATAATTACGATCTTTCGATATCCAGATATAAAGAAATAGAGTATCAAGAAACAGAGTATGAAAAGCCTGAGATTGTAATCAAAAAGATAGAAGAACTTGAAGGGAAGATTTTAGAAAATATTGCTGATTTAAAGGAGTTGCTTTCTCAGAAAAACTCTGAAATTTGAGATCAAAACAGCAAAAAGAATCTGACTTAATCATCAGATTTTAGTTGTAATTTGGGCTTCAAAATCTTTATCGAATTAATTATCCGGTAAAAAATGAAAATTTTGTTAACTTATAAATAAAATCCCTTAAAAACTATTGATAACCTAAACATTCATAATCTAAATCTGGATGGATTGGAATAAAGATGTTTAACAGACAAACATATAACAAACGAAGTTTGTGTTAGTACACCAAAAAGTAAATGTTCTTTGTATGCGAACATATGTATACAAAAATAATTAATGCATCTTTAAATGTATCAAAATAAATTTATCTTGATATAAATTGGGTACAAAAAGCTCGTAAGATTTTTCTCGATGTTAATGTGAATATCTCAATTTTCGATTGCAGGAATAAAAGGTTGAATGCAGTGAAGTTGGATGAAGTAGGCAATCCAATATTAAACACCATAAAGAGCGTCACATGTTGTTGTTTTTAATCTCCCTTTATATTGTAAAAGTTATTATATTTTATTGGATTACGAAGAAAATAATTAAGTGGAGAAAAAAGAGACGAGAAGAAGCTGGTTTTTTAAAGCTTACCTGAATCCAAAATAATAAGTTTCCAGCGGCAGTTGTTCTTTATAATTTAGATACTGCAGAATTGCATAAAAATAAAACTTCTGTCATTTTAATATAGTTTTATTTTCTGTTTGAGCTTATCCCAAAGCTCTAAATTGCTTTTCTTAATTTTATATTCCAAATTATCAATTGAGCTTTTGATAACGAAATTAATTTTGAAAATTTAGAACGTATTAGAAAAAAACAGGTCCTGAGGTAGCCTCTTTGTTTATTTATTATTTTATATTCGATATGGATTGGATATATCGCCGTGGACTGAATCCATGTTATTCTTAAGCTATCCGGACTGGATAAAAAACAAATTTGAAATCAGGTAAAGAATTCTTATAAGGGCTAAGAATCATCACTGCCATGACATCTTATCAAGTATCTTAATTAGATTACTTGCTTCTTCAAAAGATAATTCAGTCCAGTTCTTTTTATATTCATCACAATATTGGTTAATTTTTTTATGTCTCTCCATATACCGAAGAGATTTTATTACGAGATTTTTTTGTTGAAATGTTATCGAAGTATCCATAAATTTCATAAAAACTCCTATTCATACCTTATTTTAATGTACTTAGTTGTAATTAAAAAATCAGAAATCTCAAAATTAGTATCTTTTAATTATTACTTATATATAGCCAATACTATATGTACATATCTTACGAAAAAATGCATTTGCCCTAATATATATTAATAGTCGGACTAATATATTAATAAATATAGATAAATCATCACCATCTATAGCTTTTTTGTGTCGATTGCTTGTGTTGTTTGTTATTTTACTTCAAAATAAAGCTCACTGATAGTAATGTCAAATTTAAATTCAAGTCCCACAGGAAAATAATATGAAAACCCAGATTTTTAATAAATAGGAGCAGATTTTATTTTGTCGTGAAGGTTTTCTCTGATAAAAATAATAAATAACAAAGAAAAGATAAATGGTAATGGGGATGATCCAGATGCAAACAAAAGTGCTTGTAGCTTACTCTACAAGATACGGCTCTACACAGGAAATAGCCCAGGCAATTGCCAATACATTGCGAGAATGTGGCCTTTTAGTAGATCTTGAACCCATTAAAAAAGTCAAAACTCTTGAAGAATACACTGCTGTTGTAATCGGGGCTCCGCTTTATATAATGCACTGGAATAAAGAAGTTCACAATTTTTTTTCGCAGCATCAAGAAGTCCTTATGAAGCGAAAAGCAGCAGTTTTTGCGTTAGGTGCTTTGAGCAATAAAGAAGAAGAATGCAAAGAAGTGCGTGCACAGCTTGATAAAGAGCTTGCTAAATATCCATGGTTTATGCCAGTTGCTGTCGAGACATTTGGCGGAAAGTTTGATGCAGCAAAACTGCACTTCCTTGACAAAATAATTGTCAATATGCCTGCAAACCCTTTACATAAAGTACAAACCATAGACGTGCGGGATTGGACTGTAATCCAGGCCTGGGCTAAGGATCTGGCCGTAAAGTTCCAAAGCCCCCCGTCAGAATGAAAGGCAAAAAAA
>CAZFNE010000034.1:14083-16976 GCA_964520335.1 uncultured Methanosarcinales archaeon
ATCAAAGAAATAGTCTAAACTCCTATGATGCCCACCGGGAATGATTTCCTCCTCGGTACTAAAAAGACATAGGATCAAGATCAAGCTATCTTTTAGCAAGAAACTTTCTGTTCAGATTTGTGATCCATAAGCCTTCTTTTAACTCCTTAAAAGCGCTGAAACATTTAGTTTTTTATTTTTTGGGGCCATTACATAGAAAAATTCCTCAGGTAGATTAAATAGAGGATCCAAATAAGCTAATTCTTATGGATAAACCTTCTTAGCATAGGTCTTTATAGAAATTAATGTAAATATAAAAGGGTGATATTGTGGAGAGTTTTGGATTCGATGATGATGGTATATATCGAAACACAGCAGTTTTCGAAGAACTGCTTGAGTTTACAAAATTAGAATGGGGAAATGATATAGCAATTCTAGAAAAATTAGGAAAATTAGTAGATAACGATTTTACAGGCTGGTTTGCTCAAGATATTAATGGCAAAATCTCAGTAGGCATAGAACTAAATGAGTCAAGTGATCATAAATATGACGAAATCATATTCTATGATAAAAATAAAGACGATGTAACAGTTTTTTCAGTAATGAGAGGGACGGTTTGATCTAAGATATTAAGTGCTTTATCCCAAAGAGCCTGGTTATGGGAAACATCAGGTAGATAAAATCATTTTTTTATTCTAACAATTTTAGGAATATATTTTCCAAATATAATAAAATTCACAAATTTATGTATTTTATAGTCCTATATGTAGATTATAGCAGCACTTTAGCTATTTGGTCATTTATAAATTTTTTATTGATTTGTAGAATCGTTCAGGGTATGCTGGATAACACCTTTTTTAGCAGCCTTGTAGGACTTTTTTATAAGTTCCAGGCTGCCCTTTACTTCCATAATTTCCATGTCGAAAGTGCGAGCAAACTCCTGGATGTTTTTATGAAAATCAGGGTCGTATGAGAGGCCGGTGTCGAGTTTTACAACTCTTGAATATCTTGGATCCTTTAGATAATCTTCTTTGAAATTTCGGGATTTCTTCCTTTCTTCTCTCATTTCCTTCCAGCTCGAAGCCCACATAGGCGTGAAATAGAGAGCACCAGTTCCCCTGCAAGCATACATAACTTCCTCATAGGCAGCGTTTCC
Source organism: uncultured Methanosarcinales archaeon (assembly GCA_964520335.1). Classification (GTDB taxonomy): domain Archaea; phylum Halobacteriota; class Methanosarcinia; order Methanosarcinales; family Methanosarcinaceae; genus Methanosarcina. The sequence goes on from CAZFNE010000034.1 coordinate 15,219, forward strand.
CCCAAGAGCTGCACTTATGCAGTCCAGGACAATTTCCTCATTTTCGTCTTTCAGCCAGTAAAGGGGGCAGTCAAATTCCAGACAATTCGCTTCCAGATTCTCAAAGGCTCCTCCGCAACTGCAGTAAAAAAGGAGAATCCCGTCGGAAAACGAGGCCATTTCTTTAATATTTTTGTAGACTTCAGCCCTGAGAATATCTGGATCGTCATGAAGTCCCAGCCTGAGCAGGTTTACAACCACTGTTACCTTTTGGGCTGTTTTAAACTTCATCTTTTCGTGAATTTTCCTGAAAAAGCTAACCATAAGCAGGGGTTTTGCAACCTTCATGAAGTTAGAGTTGTGCCCGTTTCTCAGAAAAAAAGGAACCCTGTCCAATGGAGCTGTTCTGGGTAGGCAGTTTTCTGACCTGAGTTTCCGGATTAACCCAAAACTATCCTTGTTTTCCACCACAATTAACTGCTCCAGTTCCTTATCACTCGAAAGTATATGAGTGAGTTCATCTTCAAAAATCCTGCAAGCGGCAATACTGAGCACGGGCATATGAAGACCTCTTTCTAAAACCTCTTCCGGCTGTTTTTTAATTCCTGTTTCTGTAACGTTTTTGGAAAACTGCCGTCTAGTGAACCAATATTTTGACGGACATATTATCCTCTTACCCGGATTAAATTTAAAAATCTGTAAAAATTCAATAAAACAAAAACTTCGATAAATTTCGGCCAGAAGATTTAAAATTCAAGCTCAAGTCCAACAGGACAATGATCCGATCCCATAATTTCATTATAGATAGGAGCAGCTTTTACGCTGTCCCTCAAGTTTTCGCTCACAAAAAAATAGTCCAGGCGCCAGCCGACATTCCTTTTGCGTGCCCCTGTTCGAACTGACCACCAGGAGTAATTTCCTCCTTCGGAATTAAAAAGGCGGAAAGTATCAAGATATCCCGCAGCAAGGAACCTGTCCATCCAGGCTCGTTCTTCAGGAAGAAAACCTGAAATCATTTCGTTTTCTTTTGGGCGAGCAATATCGATTTCTTTATGAGCAGTGTTTACATCGCCGCAGATTACAAGCTTTTTACCTTCAGCCGTAAGGGCTTCTGCATAATCGAAAAAGGCATCATAGAAATCCATCTTATATTCCAGGCGTTCCTTTGAAGCTTTGCCATTCGGGAAATATATATTCATTAAAGTAAAGTCCTCATAGTCAGCCCTGAGAAAACGGCCTTCCCTGTCAAATTTTTCGATCCCCATGCCGGTTTCGATGTTCAGGGGTTTTTTCCTGGAAAAAATTCCAACTCCACTGTAACCGTTTTGTTCTGCTGAAACAAAATAATTATAATAACCAGGGATATTCTTTGCTTCTCTTGGAAGCTTGTCAGGAGAAACTTTGGTTTCCTGGATACAGAGAATATCAAATCTCTGTTCAAGCAAAAGGTTAAGAAAATCCTTTTTTATTATAGCCCTAAGGCCGTTTACATTCCAGGAAACAAGATTATGATGCCCAGACATTTTTACACCCATTAGTATTTCCACGTGCTTGAAAATCAAGCAATAAATTAACAACAATAAATTAGCGATAATCGATTAGCAATATTAAGTTAGTAATAAAAAGCTAGTAATAGTAATCAAGCAATATCTTTACAATATTTCTATAGCTACATTTCTGATTTTCTTTCATTTAAATGCTTTCAAATGAACCGTTTTCCATTGAAGTGTTAATTTTGTTAACTTTGTTAACTTTTTGTTTTTCTGTTTTAAATTTTTA
>CAZFNE010000035.1:0-16769 GCA_964520335.1 uncultured Methanosarcinales archaeon
TTCTTTGTTTTCTAAATTCTTTGTTTTCTAAATTCTTTGTTTTCTAAATTCTTTGGAATGCCATTCTTAAAAGGTTGATTTTTCAAAACGTACACTATTTAAGAAATCAGATCCTAATCAAATGTATATGAGTGGGATAAGGCTTGGACCAGATTCGTTTTCCACATACCGGGAAGGAATAAAGAGAGAATGGATAATAGGGAATGGGCTTGGCGGGTATGCTTCCTCTACAGTAATCGGGGTAGGGACAAGGACTTATCATGGGCTGCTGGTGGCTGCTCCGGAAAGTTCTTCTGATAGGGTTTTACTGCTTTCTTCTCTTGATGAGGAGATTTCTATTGATAATGACACTTATCGCCTTGCCACGCATAAATATCCCGACACTGTTTTTCCTACAGGTTTCGACTACCTTTCCAAATTCATTCTTGCTCCTTTTCCGCTCTGGGTTTATCAGCCTGATGTTTTTACAATAAAGAAAAAAATCTTCATGATCCACAAAAGCAATACAACCTGCATTCTCTATGATATCAGGTCAAGGAAAGAAGGAGCTTTACTGAGAATTTTTCCGCTTATAAATTCCAGAAATTTCCATTATACAACCCGAGCTTCCGATTTGACTTTTTCTCAAAAAACTGATCCGGCAGGTGTCGGTGTAACCCTTAAAAGTTCCAATGGTTTTTCCCTCTGTCTTTCCTCGAACCTTCAGTACCATCCTGATCCGGTCTGGTATTATAATTTCGAATATGACTCCGAGAAAGAGAGAGGGCTTGCTTTTCGGGAAGACAACTTTAATCCGGGGTATTTCGAAAGCAAACTAAAGCTAGGAACTTCCCATTTCTTTATTGCGGCCTCAACCGGAAATGTCTCTTCACTTACGCTTGAGCAAGTTGAAGAACTCTATACACGGGAAGTCTACCGGCAAAATTTGCTTGCTTTCAATTCGAGACTTACCGAACCTTTTGCCCTTAAACTCCTCAGGGCAGCAGATCCTTTCATAATCAAAAAGCCGTCTTCAGGCGAAAAAACTATAATTGCAGGTTATCACTGGTTTGCTGACTGGGGAAGGGATACCATGATTTCTTTGCCAGGACTGCTCCTGATCCCTCATCGTTTTGAAGAAGCTAAATATATTCTCAAAAACTTCTCAAGGCATTGCCGGCGGGGTTTAGTCCCAAATGCTTTCCTATCCCTCGGAGGAGAACCAATTTACAATACAGTAGATTCCTCCCTCTGGTTTATTCATGCGGTTGGACGTTATTTTGCGTACACAAAGGATTATCTGCTGCTTTCGGATATCTGGGATACTATAGAAAGCATCATAGATTACTATCGCAAAGGCACTGATTTCGGAATTGGCATGGATTCGGATTTTTTTATCCAGCATGGCCCTCAATTAACCTGGATGGACGCTAAAATCGGGGAACGGGCTGTAACCCCAAGAGAAGGCAAAGCCTGCGAGATAAATGCCCTCTGGTATAACGCCTTAAAAACAGCCTCAAATCTGGGGGGGCTCCTTGGAAAGGATATTGCCGAGTACGAAACCCTTGCCTCTCAGGTAGCTTTGAATTTTGAGAATACTTTCTGGAATCCTGAGACTTCCTGCCTTTTTGATATTGTTTACAGGGATCAAGCAGGAAACCAGGCCGGAGATCCTGCAATTCGTCCCAATCAGATCTTTGCAGTATCCCTGCCCTATACAATGCTCTCCTCAGCCAGAGAAAAAGCAATAGTAGAGAGGGTTGAAAAGGATCTTTTAACTCCTTTTGGGCTCAGGACGCTATCAAAATCCCATCCTTTGTATGCAGGCCACTATCAAGGAGATAGTGTAAGCAGGGATTCAGCCTATCATAACGGCACAGTCTGGCCCTGGTTAATTGGAGCGTATGTTGCAGCTTACCGAAAGGTTAATGATTATTCGAAACAGAGCCTTGAAGATATGCGGTCTCTTCTCCAGGGTTTTGATATGCACCTTGAGACCGCAGGGATTGGAACCATATCTGAAGTCTTTGATGGGGATTATCCTTACTCTCCGGGAGGAACTATTGCCCAGGCCTGGAGCGTTGCGGAAATTCTCAGGGCATATGTTGAGGACGTGCTTGGAGTTAAACCCTGAAGTAAGGATTTTAAGATTTTAACACAAAATGTCTTTCAATTTTTCAAATCCCTTTTTAAAATCTCCTTTAAATTCTCTTACAATTCTTCTTTAAAATACTTCTTTAATTTTTCTTCAAGCTTCCTGAATTTTTAAATCTTTCTTTACATTCCGTTCGTAATGTTTTTAATATTCCCTTCCTTTTTTATACTAGTTTTGCAATTTATCTGCCATGATTGATTTTGACTCTTTGAAATATGAAAATGGGCTGGTCCTTGCTGTTGTTCAGGATCAGCTTAGCAGGGAAGTCCTGATGTGCGCCTATATGAACCGCACAGCTCTCGAAAAAACAGTAGAAACCGGAATTGCCCATTTCTGGAGTCGAAGCAGGCAAAAACTATGGAAAAAAGGGGAAACTTCAGGGCACATCCAGAAAGTAAAAGAAATAAGAATCGACTGTGATATGGATTCTCTGCTTTTGCTGGTGGAACAGGTCGGAGGAGCCTGTCATATGGGATATGATTCCTGTTTTTATAGAAATCTCGATGGAAAAATTATAGGGAAAAAAGTCTTTGAGCCTGATGAGGTTTATTAAATCTAGATTTTTAAACTTAGATTTAGATTTAAATTCGCGCTAAAAATTTGAATTATAGTTTTTTTATCAACCTTGATCGTATTTTCCAATTCTCTTTTACTCTTATCACTTATTTACTTTTACTTATTTATTTTCTATCTCACTCCTTTGGGTCCTTATGATTTTCTTTTTATATGACTCAGTTATTTACAAAAAACGAGGTTATTTAGTTTCTTGTGAAACTGAAAAATAGCATCTATTTATGCTTTTTAGTCCCTGAATAGACTATATTAACAATAGGATCCATGAGTTTAAATTATTGTTATTTCTTCTGGATTCTTATACCTACTTACCTGTCTTCTTCTCCTTTTAAATTATACTTTTCCTTCCTTTTTTAGTTTCACCCGTAACTATTATATATAGCATATTCTTATTAAGCTTCTAATAGTCTCATGTGGAACTGTTTAGAGTGTACGAATTGAGCTTCAATTCCTTTCATCCAAATTTGTAGGAAATACGAATAGACCACATAGCACCCAAAAACAATACTTTTTAAGGCATCAAATCTGTTCCATATGCGACTATAATTTTAAATATATTCAATTTTGGTACAATATACTTAGATTCATAAAAAGTGAAGGATAGAATATGGATGATCAAATAATGCTATTAGGCCCGATTGCCCACATCTACCGAAGCCATATAGCATACATGGTAAAAGAACTTGAAGCTTATCGGGTAGGAAGTGGGCAGTTTGAATTTTTACTGTTTTTGTACCACAAAGATGGGGTATCCCAGGAAACCCTTGCAAAATTGCTGAAGGTAAGCAAAGCAACAAGCGCCAGAGCTATCCGGGATCTTGAAAAAGAAGGCTATGTATACAGACAAAGGGATGAACATGATAATCGAGCCTATAAGGTTTATCTCACTGAAAAAGGAAAAGAAATGAGAAATGTAATTTTTGAAAAATTGACCTCTTTTATGGATTTTCTCTTTTCGGATTTTACCTTGGAAGAAAAAGAAATTTTAAAATTACTTCTTCGTAAGGCTTCGATTAAACTTTTTGAACCCGGATTAAAGCCTCCACCAGCTGATAGTTCATTTGGTTTTGAATCTGGAGCTAACAGACTGAACGCAATGAAGTAAAAACTATAGAGATTAAAAACATGAACGAAAAAAGTGAGTTTCTTGGGAAAGAAAATATAAGGAAACTCTTGTTTAAACTTTCAACACCAGTAATTTTCGGAATGCTGGTACAGGCTCTCTATAATATTATAGATACCCTATTTATAGGAAAAGCCTACGGAGCAGACAGCGTAGAGGCAATAGGTGGGCTTTCCATAGCTTTTCCTGTTCAAATGCTGATAATGGCTTTTGGAATTGTGCTCGGGACAGGTGGAGCCTCAATTATCTCGCGTGCCCTTGGAAGAAAAGAATTCGAAAATGCTGAAAAAGTCCTTGGAAATATCTTCACCCTGAACTTCATCCTTAGTGTGTTTATTACTGTTTTCTGCCTCTATTATCTTGACCCAATTCTAAAGGTTTTCGGGGCAACCCCTGGAGTCCTGCCATATGCAAGGGAATATCTCCAGGTCATAATTGCAGGTGCAATTGTCTTTGTTTATGGGGTTTCAATTCAGAATATAATCAGGGCACAGGGAAATACGCGCCTTGCAATGAATTCCATGCTGCTGGGGGTTAGCCTAAACATCCTGCTTGCTCCGATTTTTATTTTCGGCTTTGGAATGGGGGTGCAGGGAGCTGCAATTGCAACCGTACTTTCACAGGGAGCAGCTTCATTCTGGCTTTTACTCTATTGTGTTAAAGGAAAAGGAGCTGTAAAGTTCAGGTCTGAGACCCTTAAGCCTGATCCTGACGTAATTAAGGAAATTGGGGCTGTTGGAGCCGGATCGTTTGTGATGGAAAGCGCAAGCAATGTTATGATGATTTTCGTCTACAATGCCCTTGCAATATATGGTGGAGACGCCTCAATTGCTGTTTTTGGTACGGTAATCAGGATCAATTCCTTCATATTCTTGCCTCTTCTGGGTATAGCTTTCGGCTTGCAGCCTATTATCGGGTTCAATTACGGAGCAAAAAGATATGAGAGGATAGTAGAGGCTGTAAAATTAGCTCTTGCAGTGACTACGACTTTTGGGCTTGTTGGAGTGGTTTTAATTTACATCTTAAAAGCCCAGCTTCTCGGCTTGTTCAGCACAGACCCTGAATATTTGGAACTTGGAGAAAATGCTATAACAATTATGCTTCTAGGGGTGCCTTTGATAGGTCTGAACGTAATCACAACAACCTTGTTCCAGGCTCTAGGAAAAGCCAGACCCGCTTTCCTGCTTTCTGTTAGTCGGCAACTGCTTTTCCTGATTCCTGCTGTCGTTCTCCTTCCCCGTTTATATGGGCTGGAAGGGGTCTGGGCAGCTTTTCCGGTTTCAGATTGTCTTGCGTTTATGCTTTCCGGATTTATGCTTCTGAGAGTATACAGAATTTTTAAAGAAAACAAGAATTCTTTGAAAACGGGGGCAGGATCAGAGATTGCAGAAACAATCTCTTATGTCTGATTTCCCCATTTTTTAGAGGTCGTATATGGCGCTCACTGAAATTGTAACTACATTTAAAGCAAAATTTAATTCCTCAAAATTTATGGATTTTCTGGACAAAAGCTCAGGTGGCCATGCCGAATCAGGCAATGGTTCCGGGGAAAAGCTGAGAAACGATCCTTCTGCTAATTCCAGAAATGAATTTACTGCAGGTTCGGAGAAATTGAGAGTTTCTAAATATGAAAAAAATGAAGAAAATCCTCTGATTAAACTAACCGATGTCTGGAAAATTTACGAGATGGGAGAGGTGGAATTTGCAGCCCTGAAAGGTATAGACCTGGAAATTTATGAAGGGGAATTTCTGGTTGTTCTTGGGCCAAGCGGAAGTGGAAAAAGTACACTTATGAACCTTCTGGGCTGTCTGGATATCCCCTCAAGAGGGGAAGTTTACCTTAATTCAAAAGACATTTCGGAGCTTGATGAGTCCGAGCTTGCCTTAATAAGGGGAAAAATGATTGGCTTCATATTCCAGAGTTTCAACCTTCTTCCAACTCTCAGCACAGAAGAAAACGTGCTCTTACCTCTGGAATTCCAGGAGGAGGACAGGCAAATTGCCCGACAAAAAGCAGAATACCTGCTTGAAATTGTCGGGCTTTCTGACAAGAAAAAGAACCTGCCATCTCAGCTTTCAGGCGGGCAGAGGCAGAGGGTCGCAATTGCTCGTTCCCTGGCTGTAAGCCCTCCCATTATCCTGGCAGACGAGCCTACAGGAAATCTGGATACAAAGACCGGGGATTATATTCTGGAATTTCTGGACAAACTGCATGAGAAAGAGGGTAAGACGATTATTATTGTAACACATGATCTTGACATCGTTAAATATGCCACAAGAGTGGTCTATATTAGAGATGGCGAGATTGAAAAAATTGAAATGCGGACAAAAAACGCATCGGGTACGAACACAGGGTATGATAACGAGATTAGTATGAAAACGACCCCAATCTGAATTGAGGAATAAAAATGAAAAAATTTTCTTTTCTAGCCTTAATATTGTTATTTTTTGCATTTGTATGCCTTGGAGCTGTCCCAGTACTGGGGGCTTCAAATGGAAACATAAATTCTGCGTCCCTTGAAGTGAATCTAACCAAGCAAAATCCTGATTATGCTCGTCCTGGAGAGCCTGTTGAACTTACCGTCAGTGTACAGAATGTAGGAAATGCTGATTTGAAAGACGTTTCTGTTGCGGTTAATCCTGAATATCCCTTCACCAAAATTTCTGGGGAAAATACTGCGAAGGAAGTTTCATATCTGAATGCAAGACAAGATGATAATGACGCAGCTATCCTTAAATTTAAACTCATGACAGACGCCAATGCATCTGCAGGAACTTATAATCTTGATATTACCACAACTGCTAAAGAAAGTGGATCCCTGTCAAACATAATTACAACTACAAAAACGGTCCAGCTCGAAGTAAAGGGCAAAGAATACGCTCAGGTTGTAACCATAAACAAAGCAAATATTGACATTGCAAAAGAGGAGCCTCTTGAGTTCATTATAACAAACACGGGGACTTCTCCTATCAAAAATATGGTAATTTCCTGGAAAGATCCAAAAGGAGTAATCCTGCCTGTATATTCCGACAACACAAAGTACATCAAATACTTAGATCCAGGGCAGTCTGTAACCGTTTCTTATTCCGTTATGGCAGATGTAAATGCAGTGCCTGGACTATACACCCTGGATGTAGGCTTAACGTACGAAGATTATGAATCAAGCGAAAGGAGTATCAACACGACTGCGGGAATGTTTGTAGGCGGGGAAACGGATTTTGATGTCTCTTTTTCAGAAAGTGATGCAGGAGGAACTTCTCTCTCGGTTGCAAACATAGGCAACAACATGGCATATTCAGTAAAAGTATCAATTCCTGACCAGGATGGATACAAAGTATCGGGGAGTTCGTCAGCAATTGTAGGGAACCTGGAGAAAGGAGACTATACAATTGCTTCCTTTAAAATTGAAAAAACAGGAAACTCTCAGGGCGCTGAAGGAAGCCAGACCTCGACCCAGGGAGTTGAAGAAGCAGGCAAGGAAGAAGAAAATGCAACTTCTTCTCTGGATACCAATCCTTTGAAAGTAAAAATCGAATATACGGATGCAAAAGGAGAAAGAATAGCCGTCGATAAGCAGGTAAAACTTGAAACAACCTCTGGAAACATGACTGCATCAGGTCCGGAAGTCCCGGGTAAGAGCGCCGGTATCGGCTCATATTTGCTTTACATCGTAATAATAGGGCTTGCAGGAGGAGTATTCACATATCGCAGACGGATATACGAAAAGCTCCAAGGAAGAAAAGGAAAAAAATCCGAAAGCAAAAACTTCGAAAACCAGAGGCTCTAACATATAGTTTCATTTATCACGGAGGATTGTTGAATGAGAAACTCGACCTACCTGAAGATGGCCCTTAATATGCTTCTGCACAGTAAGCTCCGGAGCTGGCTCACGATTATCGGGATAGTTATAGGGGTCGGATCTGTAATTGGCATTGTCTCCCTGGGTGATGCCATGCAGGCAAATGTCCAGAGCAGGCTATCCGATTTGGATCTTACAAAAATAACCATAAGCCCAGGGTATACCAAGGCTTCCTCCAATATTCACGGTCCTCCCGGAATAGAAGTGGGAACATCAACGGATTCCGAACTAACAGATAAGGATATTGATGCCCTTCAAGGCCTGGATAGTATACAATATATTGCCGGGGAAATTTCGGGGAACGAAGAGGTAAAATACGCAGGAGAAAACGCAACTCTCTCAATCACAGGTGTGAATCCCCAGGTCTGGAAGTATATGACCACACTGAAAACTCAATCGGGAAGGTTGCTCGAACCGGCTGATAAGTATGTAGCAGTTATAGGCAGTAATGTTGCCAGTGAAACTTATGACCACGATATTGGAGTCAATCAGGTTATTACAATTAACGGAAAATCAGTCAGAGTCGTCGGAATTCTGGAAGAAAAGGGTGGGATGGAAGATTCAAAAATTTACATGCCAATAGATGGGGCTGTAGATGTCATTGAAGATGCTAAAAAAGATGTTTATGATACTATTACTGTAAAAGCTAAAAGTGAAGATTCGGTAGATGGGCTTATGAGCGAGATCGAAAAAAAGCTTATGATCTCAAGGCATATTATTCGGGAAGACGATCGGGATTTTACCGTAATGGCCTCTAAATCCCTTGCTGAATCCGTTACCGAAATGATGAGTTCAATGACTCTTTTCCTTGGAGCTATCGCAGCCGTATCTCTTCTTGTGGGAGCTGTTGGTATTGCAAATACCATGTTTACCTCTGTCCTGGAAAAAACAAAGGAAATAGGAACCATGAAAGCAATTGGGGCAAAAAACAGGGATATACTTATGATCTTTATCTTTAACTCAGCTATGGTAGGCCTTGTTGGAGGAATTCTGGGAATCATCCTCGGAGCTTTTGTTTCATCCGGCCTTCAGGCAACAATGGGAGGCGGCATTACATCAGGAAACGGATTAAGCATTTTGCTAATGGTTGAAGGCCTTGGTCTTGCAGTTTTGATAGGAGTGATTTCTGGGGTAGTTCCTGCATACAGGGCCTCGAAATTAAAACCTGTAGATGCTTTGAGATATGAATAAAATGAAAAGAAAGGGTATTTCCCTTCTCAATTTTCTCAATTTTCTTAATTTCCTTAATTTTCTAATTTTCTATCTCTGAGATCAGGTAGCTTCTATTAATAAAAAAGATGTGTTCAGGCTTTTTGCAGTAATTAAAGCTTATGTTTTTAAGGTTTATATTTTTGCTCGATCCATAAAACCAGATATGTGAGCAAAATTTTACTGAATATAAAACTTTATTGTGACTTTGTTTCAGTTTTAATCGACAATTAAGAATTAAACGGAATGAATATTCTCTTGAAAAGCTTTATTTCTAAACTGTTACTGAATTTTTCAGCCTTTAGCTAAGTATTCTTTTATTCTTAAATTCTAATAAGAGAATTGACTGCTCCAGTTCTCTTAATTATTCGGAGACAAACACCCTGTATCAACCAACTGTACAATTGGTTACAATAACGAACACTTGAAAAACGAGCACTTGAAAATAAGGAATTTCTAAGAAACGGGAACCTCGCCACTAGTAGACCAAACCTGTTACCGGAATTAGAATTCCTTATTGTAATAAGGAGAAGGAGCAGTCCAGAACAGATTCCAGAAATTGTGGCATTGTGCCTCTCTGGATTTTAAACCTGATTAAAGTCTGAGATTCATTGTATAGTGCAAATATAAAAATGTAAATTATTACGAGGTAAAGAATGAGTAGATTGAAAATTATTTACTTAGTGAACATAATGCTTTTCATACAATTTATCCTGGTTGGGGGCTCAGGGCTTATTATGTATTTCTTCCATCATGCTGGAGGGCCTCTCCTGAGATTGATTCATGATAAAATTGGAATCCTGATGCTAGTCTTCTTTGCTATTCATATCATACTGAATTGGAGATGGATAGCGAATAGCACAAAGAAATTTCTCACAAAAAATGCAGATTCAGGAAGAAATTAAGCTGGCAATAATTAAACAGATATTAAGCAGGATAAAATAACCATAAATAGCAGTAATGATCATTTGATATATTAAGGCACAGATATAGAATAAGAGAATTCAGATATGCCAATGAAATAATAGTCAAATATCAAACTTAATTTTTAATACTTCACAAGGGGGCATATTCTTAATTCGTACCCCTTTAAGAATACCTGTTATCTCAAGGCTATCAAATTCATTTGAACCGCATAGCACGTCCTGATTCGGGTGAGTTCCAGGGGTGATGCTGCAGCTTAAAACAGTTCTTTTTCCGGTTGAGACTACGATAGGGAGCCTTGGAGACGCAGGGTGGGTCTTCGGAAGGACTATCAACGGGGACCTGATCTCCCGAATCATAAAAAGAACGCATTTAAGTCCTTTTTCGGTTTTCTTGCCTACAGAAAAGGCAGAGGCAACGATAAGGTCATGGGGTTCAAGCCCAAGGACTATCTCTTCCTTTTCGGTTTCCAGGAAAAACTGCCCATCCTGACCTACTTTTACAACAGCAACGGTTCCTGCAGTACCTCGAAGGAGAAGCATTTCACTTTCCTTCAGCGAAATATCTTCAAAAGCATCTTTGGAATGAGCAAATTCTTCCATATTAAAAAATAAGCGTGTTAAGTATATTAAAAGTTAACAGGTTAATCAGACTATTCAATCTGTTTTATTATTTATTTTCCACATTACTGGACTGGCAGGAGGGGCATTTTACATTTTTCCCAATACCCTTGAATTTGTTTCCGCATTCCTTACATACATAGTCTTTAACCGGTAATTTTCCTTCCATATTAAAATCAAAGGGATCTCCAACGCTGCACATTTTCCTCACCTCATAGTTTTTAAGGGGCTATATAGTTTACAGCCACATATTATTACTCATACTTCTTCAATTAATACCTTTCCATATCTGTTTTTGGAAGATCCTGGAGGGTAGGCTGATCGAGTATTAGTTATATATCCACTATATCCTGCTGAATATATTCATATCATTGAATAATGAAAGAGTTATATTAAAGAGTTATATTATATACCTTCTGACGCTATATTTCCTTTTATGGCTGAAGAGAAACGGATATGGAGAATAGTTCCGGATACGAGCGTAATTATTGATGGGAGGCTTTCTTCCCGGATTAAAAGTGGGGAATTCAGGGGTGTAGAAGTTATTATTCCCGAAGCTGTAGTCTCGGAACTTGAAGCCCAGGCTAATAAGGGCAGGGAAATTGGGTTTAAGGGACTTGAAGAGCTTTCTGAACTTCGTAAGCTTGCAAACAGGGGCGAGATTCAACTTCAGTTTATCGGGGTTCAGCCAACCCTGGAGGAGATAAAGCTGTCTAAAGAAGGGAGAGTGGATGCACTTATCCGAAGTACGGCTCTTGAGGTTGGAGGACTTTTTGTAACTGAAGATAGGGTTCAGTCTCTTATAGCTGAAGCAAAGGGACTTAATGTTGAATTCATATACCCAAAAGTGCTGGATCCGTCTGAGTTTGGCCCTCTTAAAGTCGAACACTTCTTCACTGACGATACAATGTCAGTACATCTTAAGAATGGGGTCTCTCCTATGGCTAAAAAAGGGCCCATAGGGAATATCCGTTACGTAAGAATTCGAGAGGAACCTGCAACATCTGCAGAACTCTCCAGAATCTCAAAAGAGCTCATTGAAAGGGCAAGAATGGACCCTGAGTCTTTTATTGAAATGTCTTCAAGCGGGGCTACAGTTCTGCAAATCCGGAACATGCGAATTGCTATTGCAAACCCGCCTTTTTCCGATGATATGGAAATCACCATAGTAAGGCCGACTGTAGTTGCAGATCTTGAACAGTATCGCCTGAGCGATCAACTGAAAGAACGCATTATCAGCCAGCGAGGCATTCTTATTGCAGGGCCTCCCGGAGCGGGAAAATCCACTTTTGCTGCCGGGGTTGCTCGGTATCTTAATGCGCATGGGCAGGTTGTCAAGACTATGGAGTCTCCAAGAGACCTCCAGGTGCCTCCGGAAATCACGCAGTATTCGCCTTTGAACGGCAGGATGGAAAACACTGCAGACCTTCTGCTGCTTGTTAGGCCAGATTATACAATTTACGATGAAGTGCGAAAGACAGGGGATTTCCTGATTTTTGCGGATATGCGCCTTGCAGGGGTTGGAATGATAGGAGTAGTACATGCTACAAGGGCAGTGGATGCTATCCAGAGGCTGATAGGAAGAGTAGAACTCGGAGTAATTCCCCAAGTAGTTGATACGGTTATTTTTATTGACAAAGGAGAGGTTTCCAAAGTTCTCATTCTTGCTTTTACAGTTAAGGTTCCGCATGGAATGACAGAGCAGGATCTTGCAAGGCCTGTAATTACCATTGCCGACTTTGAAACCGGTAAGGTTGAACACGAGATCTATACCTATGGAGAACAGGTCGTGGTTATGCCAATAGGGACATCCCGGGAGACCCGAAAACCTTCCTGGAAGCTTGCCGAAGAAGAAATAAGAGGTGTTATCAGTAAATATGCTTCAGGGCCTGTAGAAGTCGAATTAACCTCAGACGACAGTGCAATTGTAAAAGTGAGGGAAGGGGAGATTCGTAAGGTTATTGGCAAAGGCGGGAGCGTTATTGACAGAATAGAAGGAAACCTGGGGCTCCATATTGATGTTAGAGAGCTTGAAATAGATACTTCTAAAACTCCAAAGGGTAGAAAGTTTGGGGCTGAAAGCCGCGCGCCGGAAAAAGGAAGAACCCCTGACTTTGGTACAGAAAGTGTTCTTGAGGCAGCTCATCCTCTCATTGAAAGGGATAAAAAGCATCTAATTCTTGGCGTTCCGGAACTCGCAGGAAAGGATGTTGAGATATATATTGAAGACGAATATCTCTTCAGTGCAACGGTAAGCCGGCATGGAGAAGTGAAGCTGAGGGTAAATTCTGATCTTGCGGCTGAAATCCTGGAAGCTCAGGATAGGGGAGAATTAATTGAAGTAAGACTCATCTAATTTTTCCCAATCTCTCAACATTTCCGATATTCCCGATATTCTTAATATGCCTTTTCTTTTATTAATAGCCATTTTCACTTCTCTCTTCACTTATTATTCCTTTATTTTCTCCATTTTGTTCTTTTAGCTATTTTTATCACTTTTTATGCATCTCTGCCTATTTTCCTCCCATAATTTCTTTTCTCTATGATCCTTCATCTTACTTTTTTCAAATTATTCCTTCCTGTCTCATTTTCTTTATTATTTCGTTTTTTTAGTTATATTTGATTATTATTTATCTCTTCCTTTCTAAAAAATTTTATATACTGTTGAGCCCGATTGTCTTATAGAAATTATGGGGGCAATGGTTATATGAGTAAATCACATGAGGCTGAGCCTGAAATCCGGGGGGATTTGCAGGGAAGAATTGAAGTTTTCGATCAAAGTGTAAGAAGCTTTGAGAAAAGATTAAGAGCTATTGAAAGGCGCCTTTCCCTGGAAGCCCAGCAAACTCCGCAGGCTTCAAAAGCTTATTTTTCAAATTTCACGGATCCTTTTCCTGAGGAATGTGAAGGAATGGCTGCTGTAGGCGCATCAGTTTTTCCTCAGGGGCCTTCTGTTTTTCCGGAAGCTTCGATTCCCCTGCATGGAAACCCTTTGCTTTTCAGTTCGACCCCTTCTTGTTCAGAGGGAAATGTTCCGGGCTTAACTCTAAGTGCTGTCCTACCTTCTAACGATTCTTCAAGTTTTCCTTTGAGTTCTCCTGACAATTCTTCAGAGCTTTCAGGAAGTAATCTTAAAATTAAAACCTTAAACAGCTTTATTTCAAATCTTTTAGAAAATATTAATTCGCTTCAGGCATCATTGGCCGAATTATCGGATTTTGTCCACAAGGATTTGAAATTAGAAGTCGATAACCTGGAAAAAGAGCTTCAGGAAATCAGAGCCCAGGAAAAAATAAGAGTCGAATCCTTAAAAAAACTTGAATCCCGTATTGATATTATTGAAGATCAGAACCGGTTTACTTTAGGCTCAATAAAAATTCCTCTTGAAATCTCAGGAGTTGCGGGGTCTTTAATCCTTTTCTTTACAGGATTTCTTGTCTGGTCCGGGAGATGGGATATTATACGGACTGCTTATTTTCCTGTGGCTCTTGCAACAATTCTTGCAGGCGCCGTTCTCGTAAAGTTCTATATTCTTAACAGCAAGAAAAGGGCTATGGCATGCCCTGAATAAACAGGTCCATTACCTTAGTTTTGTAACAGTTAAGTGCCTGATTAAAAATATGCACTTAGCTGTGAGACAGATAAACGGGGAATTAATGAAGCAATAATTACAGAAAATGTATGCTAATGGAAGCTTCGGATAAATGAAAATCTACCTTTTTATCTTTTTTACGCGAAAAATCCCAAAAATCCCAAAAATATGCATTAAAAGACGCGTAAATTAGATTGTGTAATACAGTTACTGAAATGAAATTTTCAAAAAGTGGAAGCAAACCCTATAAAAAGCTAAATTTCAAATCCTGCTGTCAATAATTTTTTTATGTTCATTCCATAATTATTTATGTAATCCCTCTATGTATTTATCTCACTTATTTTTTTGGGGGAGAAACTATAATAGAATTGATAAGGGCTCTTATTTTGGGTTTTACAGTGGGGATATCTGCTGCAATTATTCCAGGTCCAATGATGTTTGCAACAATTGGAGCCTCTGTTAAAAACGGATGGAAAGTTGGCCCTTCAGTTTTTATAGGACATGCTTTTGTAGAGCTGATGATCTTTTCAATCATTCTTGTTGGTATAACCTCTTTTCTTGAAAATACAGTCCTTTCCTATATAGCAATAATCGGGGGTTTTGTTATGCTGATTTTTGGACTTGTAATGATAAAAAATGCAAAAAAGACCTCTTCAATGCATGTATCTGTATCAGCAAACGGCCTCAACTCATCTTCTGCTCCTGCAGATAAAATCTATTCCGCTTCAAACCCCTTTTCAGGCTCGGTATCCGCAGGGATTCTTACTTCTGCTTTAAATCCGTTTCTTATTATCTGGTGGCTCACTGCAGGAAGTGCAATTATTCTCCAGGAATATTTGGGGGGCATAATTTTAGTATTTGCTTTCATAGCAGGCCACTGGCTGGCAGATCTTGTATTTCTAGTAGCTGTATCCTCATCTTTTTCCCGAGGGACTGAGATGATTTCACAAAAAAATCATGAAATCCTTGTATATATTTGTGGGGCATTTATGATCTTTTTTGGCCTATGGTTTTTGCTAAATCATGGAAGTATCTCTACTATGATTTAAACCAACTAATTAGTATCCTACTCTTCTGATTACAATTTAATCTCAAAATTCAATTTTGTTTTCTTTATACCCTTATGTTTAAATTTTATGGTTAATTTCTGGAAAAGTATAAACGTATAATAATTTCTGGGTTTTTGTAAAACTTCTATTTCCGTCATTTCAGGGAAATTGTCCCAAAAATCTCTTGTTCCAAATTTTTAATAGATAAGTTAAAAATAATCAAACGAGATTAATGATTCAAATTAGACTAATTTTTTCTCTTAATGGAGAAGGCATCAGCGATTCTAAAAATACTAATTAAAATACTATAAACTGGAATAGTAGCAAACTAATGAGGAAATATAAGGAAATATAAGGAAATATAAGGAAATATAAGGAAATATAAGGAGATAAATCATGTCAGTAGACTTAATGGAGTATTTCAATAAAAATCCCAGGCTCGGAGTTCTAAGCACTTCCAGTAAGGATGGAAAGGTTGATTCGGCTGTGTTTGGTTCCCCTCATATGATTGACGAAAAAACCGTTCTAATAGCCACAGCTCAGAATCGGACTTTTGCAAATCTTCAAGAAAATCCTTATGCCGTATATATAATTATAGAAGAGTGTATGGATACTGCAGCGGATACAGACACTAATATGGAACCTGGAAGTTCTATTCTGGACTGGAAAGGAATCAGGGTTTATATGAAGATGAAAGAATGTCATACCTCAGGAGAACTGCTCGAAATGCTTCTAAGTCAGATAGCCAGTATCGTTGGGGAAGAGGCTGCAAAGATGATATACGCTGCAGTAACTTTCGAAATTTACGAAATTAGGCCTCTGGTTGATTTCGGGCAAGGCTGGGAAAAATCAATTTAAGCATTTTCAGGTTTTTAGTCCCCATTTTTTTAATAATCCAAGAATAAACGTAAACATTAGTTAAACTAAACTCCAACAGAAAAGTCTTGAAAGAGATCTGTTCAATCTGAATTAAAGTTAGCTCACAGATTTCTTTTATGTTATTTTTTTCCGACCTGTTCTCGTTTGGAAGCCGTTTTTTTACACAGTTATCCTAATAACTTTTGCCTGGGGATTTTTAGGTCGAATTTAGCATTCAATAGATTAAATTAAAATAGTAAATCTTACGCTAATTCTTTAATTTTTTCGAGGTATAAAGGTAATTATTTAAATCCTTCTTTTAAATCAAAAAATCTAATTTAGTTATATTATTTTTGCTCCAATTAATACTTTATAATTATAACAAAAAGAACTGTAGTTAAAATAAGGTCCTAAAATATAAATTCTGGCTCTTGTCCGTAAAAATAAAAGAAATTAAAAGTTTAAACTTCCTGATTCCAGGTTTATACTAATTGACCTAGAAAAAATGGAAATTCACAATTGTTCATACTATTTACATATATATTCTGACAAGGTATTAATAAATAGAAAAATTTAGTTAATCTTATGTAATACTTTTCCTTTATTGTATTAGAGGAAAGTAACATGAAAATCCCTTACAGTAGCAAATTTAATAAAATTATCATTATAGGAGTACTGATTGCAACCCTAATTGCAAGTTCAGGCTGTACTGGCGATACAAAGCCTGTCGAGAATGCTGGAAACCTGTCTTCTGCGGAGGGTGCAGAAAATACAAAAACGGCTAATCTTGCAGATTCCACAGTCCAGATTACAGATGGATTTGGAAG
>CAZFNE010000036.1:0-16645 GCA_964520335.1 uncultured Methanosarcinales archaeon
TGCCCCTTCAAAAGAGGAGTTCCCAGAACAGCCATCTGTCGGATGGCATCCTCCGCTCTGAATGCGCATGAGCTCGTTTAGCCCATTATCCAGCTCATGATTGCCCACAGCCGAAAAGTCAAATCCTATTATGTTAAGAGCTTTTATTGTTGGTTCATCGTGGAACCGAGCTGAAATAATCGGGCTAGCACCTATGGAATCTCCGGCTGAGACCACGAATGTATCGGGGTTCTCAGCTTTTAGTTCCTCTATATGAGTGGCCAGGTATTCTGAGCCTCCGGCATCGACATTTATGGGAGCGCCGGCTTCATTATAGCCTACAGTTATTTTACTTGCAGGCGGCTCAAGTTGACCGTGAAAATCATTAATTGCAAGGATCTGGACTTCTGTTGTTCCATCCTTTAAAGGCTTTGAAGCGCCTGCACAATTCATTAAAGCCAGGAGGACTAGTATTGTAAGCCCTACAGAAAAGGCCAGGTGCTTATTAGTTTTAATAATTGCAAAATTGTTATTCTTTGACAATGTTATCCCTCTTATTGCCCCTTTTAAAATGCTTAATGAGAGCTGATCCAAACCTCAAAAACTCAAAATTTCATTTTTAAAGCCTAATTTTGAATAATTGTTTCATTTTTGATTACGGGACTAATTCCAAAACTTTACTTATTGAAAACAAAATCTGTCCTGAAAAAATCCAATTATTAATTCAAGACAAACTGACCAGATGGCTCAAACTTGAGAACACAAATCATCAGTAAGAAATTAAAACAGGGCTAAACATATTTAATTTTTTTTAATGTTATGATTTGAGAGATAAAAAAATAACTAAATTAGATCAATATTTAGGATCTTGCTGCATGTCTTCAAAAATAAAAGGCTCTGTAGAAATCCTCTGAAATAACCAGTCTTAATAAATTAGAACTGAATTATCAGATTCAATTTTGCTGACAGACTTGCATCCTATTGAAGAGGGGTACAGGTAGGTTTTCTACAAAGCCCTGTTTTTCAATACTTTAAAACGGGTTAGATATTCCAGTTTATTGTAGTTGCATTCTGTGAAGTATCTCCAATTTGTACATTAACTGGAGCAGAAATGTTTTTTCCATTGCCACTGAAATTTGTACCAAAGAGCTGTGATCCAATATTCCAGTTAATTTCGCTAGCGTTTTGCGAAAGATTTCCAATCTGAACATTAACCGGAGAAGAAACATTTACTGCATTGCCACTAGCATTTCCGCCAAAAGGATGTGATCCAATATTCCAGTTTATTTTGCTTGCATTCTGTGAAAGATTTCCAATCTGAACATTAACTGGAGCATCAACATTTGTTGCATTGCTACTAACGTCTTTTTCAGCAGGAGATATAGGTTCGAAAACATTAATTGTAGAAAGTTTTGAATCTGTACCGTTTTCATTGCTTACTGTTAAATTCACAGTATAGCTTCCTGCTGTTGAGTAAATGTGCATTGAATTCTGCTCTGTTGAACTATTTCCGTCTCCAAAGTCCCAGTTCCATTCTGCAGCATTACTTGAAAGATCTATAAACTGAACAGAAAGTGGAGCATTACCACTGGTTACACTGGAACTGAAGTCTGCCACAGGAAGCAATGGTACTTGTTCAAAAACATTAATTGTAGAAAGTTTTGAATCTATACCATATCTACTACTATAGTTATTACTTACTGTTAGGTTAACATTATAGCTACCTGCTGTTGAGTAAATGTGCATTGGATTTTGCTCTGTTGAATTATTTCCGTCTCCAAATTCCCAGTTCCATGCTGTAGCATTATTTGAAAGATCTGTAAACTGAACAGAAAGTGGAACATTACCGCTGGTTACATTGGAGCTGAAATCTGCTACAGGAAATACTGGAAGATGAACGAGCCCAACATAAAGATCGGTAACCGGTGGTGGGACAGCTACAATAATACTATCCGCAGGCTCGTATTCTGGGGCTTCTACATGCAACCGGTATGAACCTTCAAGAACATCCCATTTGTACGTACCATTTTTGTCAGTAACGAGAGGATTTACATCGGGTTGAGCAATAGGAACTGATTCACCTGTTGGAACATTTTGCCAGCCCCCTATACCACCAGAAATTTGCAACCAAACTGATGCATTTGGTATATTTTCCCATGTATCAACATCGTAAATAAATCCTGCTGGATCATGGCGAATAGGGACGACTTCCGTCTTAGCTTGTGCTTCATTGTCATCATACCTTGTCTCAGGAACTGAAGTATTGATGTAAGCATTGTTACTAATCACAGTTCCAATTACAGTACTCTGTGGTATTCTAACAGTCAGGGTTCTGTAACCGTTGCTTTCCGCAAAAACGGTCCCGATGTTCCATGTAACAGTTCCCGTAGTCTGATTATAAATTCCACCATGTGAAGCATGTACAAACTCAACGTCTTCAGGTAATTTGTCTTTAACAGTAACATTTAGAGCATCTATGTTTCCAAAATTAAAGTAATACAATTTATATAAAATTTCAGTATCAGGAACCGTACTGATAGGAGCTTGTTTATAGATACTGAGGTTCGCGCCAGGAGATACTAAAGAAGCAGCTATAAACTGGCCAAAAGCAGTAGAGCCAGATCCTACTGGTATAGTGCTAGTGATGTTATTGGTTATCGTATTGATTGCAGATACCGTGTTACTTCCGTGGTTGGCCACATATACCTTATTTTTGTTTGAGTAGACTGTAATTCCAGAAGGAATATTTCCTACAGGTATAGTTGATATAACAGTATTATTGGCTGCATTAATCACAGAAACATTATTGCTTACTGAATTTGTAACATAAATTTTTGACCCGGCTAAATTGGCTGTAATTCCAAATGGCCCGCTTCCTACAGGTACTGTGGCAATAACAGTGTCTGTTGCTGTGTTAATCACAGAAACAGTATTTGTCCCATGGTTTGCCACGTATGCTTTTGTTCCAGCAGAGCTAACTATTACCCCAGCAGGAATGGTTCCTACAGACACATTTTTTGTAACAGTGTTTGTTGCTGTATCAATTACAGAGACAGTTCTCCCACCATAGTTAGTCACATATACTTTATTTCCATTTGGACTAACAGCAACTCCTAATGGATAACTTCCCACAGGCACATTTGCTACCACACTCTTTGTAGCCGTATTAATCACAGAAACAGTATTACTGCCAGTGTTTGCCACATATACTTTTGATCCATATGGAGTAACTGCAATTCCCTTTGGCTCTTTTCCTACAGGTATAGTGGTTTTAACTGTGTTAGTAGTTGTATCTATAACAGAGACATCATTACTATCCCAGTTTGCTACATATACTTCTTCGGTCGGTGTATTTACTGCAACTCCAAAAGGTCCACTTCCTACTGGTATAGTGGCTGTAACTGTATTATTTGGGAGATCAATTACAGAAACAGTACCGTTAGCGTAATTTGTAATATATGCATGTTCCCAAGCTGAAGAGTTTCCCGCTGAAACTGTTGGTGATGTACAGACAGCGAGAAACAACAATAAAAAAAGAGTTATTAAAGTTGAAACTATTGAATTTTTTGTATTAAAGGTTATTGACTCACCTTCTTTCTGTTTTATTATATTATAACTGTATCAATAAGTCAATACAGTACAACAATTCAAAATAATTTAAAGTTAATCTTCATAATTTGAAAATATATAAAAATTAGTTAATGTGAAAAATTCCAAGAAAAGATCTAAATTGCCCAAATCCCGCTTATTACTCAAATAAGCCGACATAATTCAAAATAAGTATTGTAACATCTACAGATTATCTGGCGTAAATTATATTTATTGTCTCGATATAATATTTTGTTCATTTAGGCAACAATAGAGTTAAAGTTCTCATATTCGAGAGCTGAAAGGCAAAAATATCATAAAAGAAAAAATTAGTTAGCCAGTAAAAATATTCACAGGTCATTTTGAGATCATTTAAAATACTTATGATTAATTCTTCAAATTTCCTTTTTTTCACCTTGGAGGTTCTATGAGCCACAAAGGGTTCCCATAAAGATCTAGAATGAGTGCTTGAATCCCATATGGTGCTTCTCCAGGCTCAATTGCAATTGTTACACCTTTTGCTCTTAATTCTTCACAAGTCTTCTTGCAATCATCCACTTTAAACATGAGGGAAGGGGTTTTGCCTATTAGCTCGGTCTGCCGTTTTGTTTCGATTTTTCCCTGCATTTCAGCATTGGGCACATGGAGAATTATTTCCGTACCCTGGCCTTTTGGAGATACAGATAAAAAGCGCCAGCCTTGTCCCATACTAACATCTGCGACTTTTACAAAACCAAGTTTATCTGCATAAAAGTCAAGGGCTTCATCATAGTCTTTGACAAATAGCATTACATGCGTCATATTTTCGATCATACATATACCTCAATACAGATATTTGATTTCGCAAATTATTCGAATATTAGTTTTACCTATTTAGCCATCAAATATAAAAACAATATTTTTAACAAAATCGACATCCTACAGCATACTAAAATAACCAAAGCTAACTCTTTTCTAATTTAACTGTCGTTTTTTGGGCATAATAGATATTACATTTAATGTTTATTGCATATGGTTAAATCGTTATAGTCCTGGATAGATTCTTTTATTTGGGGCATGTGTTAAGGAATTATATAAACTGAATAAGGACATATCAATTTGATGTACCTTAGAGGAAATAAACTCTACGTGCTCCATCAGTTATTTTGTACTTAGAGGTTTAGTTTATTTTTTTCTGTTAACTGAACCGGATTCTTCATCCAGTTTTTTACATCTAGATGCTACGACGTTTGAAGATACATAAACTTCTGAAATATCTCTTGCAAATAAAGGAGATTGTGCTTTATCCAATTCATTTAAAATTTTGATTTCTTCAGGAGGTATTAATTTAGAATTATCTATTTTGTCCAACTTACTTTTAATTTCCTCCATAAAACGGGCTCCACAAGTACATCATTCCCACATTCATTACACTTAAAATGACAAAATTGTAACAGAGGGAGTTCTTCAAATGTAAAACGTTTTTTGCATTTTGGATTAATACAGTAAATTTTCTTTGAATGCAGTCATCAACTAATAAAAAATAAATTGGAAGTTATGTCACGTTATAGAGCATCTTAACGTCTTCCACTTCGCCTAATTCGTGTGGTCGTTGTTTTTACTTTAGGTTTTGGTTTGCTTCCGGCATCCTGACTTATTGAGTTTTTATTTTCTGTTTCTATTGGGTCTTTAGCGTCAACCTTTTTGGAAAGGTCGGGAGCATCCGTTTTTGTTGCAGTGTAGGGCGCAATATAAGATTTTGCCGATTGAATATTCGGTGTTACGTGTCTGTGCCAGAGGCTTGACCAGAATAGCATTGATAAGAAACTGGGGTGCCCGCTCTGGCTACTATTGTAAGAAGGGGTTGATGTGTTGTTAACGTCTGCGGGTTGTTCCTGTCCGGTGCAACCGCTTAATCCGCTAGTAATTAAAAGCATAATTAGTAAAAAACCTAATTTTTTCATTTAAAAAACCTCTTGTACTTCAATTGAAGTGTTGAATTTTTACATAAAAAATAAGCAGAATTAAACCTATGTATTATTTTTAGAATTTCTTGCTTTTCTTATAATCAAAATCTGTTTACAGGGCATTAGTAGAGGAAACAAGTCTATTCTTAAATTCTGTTATACTTAAGTTGAAAGACATATAGGTAAAAATCTTAAAATTTTTATTTTGCGGTTGAACGTCAGGGAATTGAAAATACACATGTGAATGTTCAAATTTGTCAAGTTTTGGGTATCATCTTTGATATTCTATTGTGATATATAATTACTGTAAGTAGACACGTTAATTTTTGAAAAAATGTATAGAATAAATTCTTAGCAAATGGATTGAAAAATAAGGCACTTCCGTTCTAATTTTATGTTATTTAATAATATATTTTAAAGCAGATAAATATTTATAGGATTAAGGAATTTATTCATTCCTCATATGGTTAATACTGTGAATTCTGCTTTTCTTTCAATTATCATACTTATTTCTCCTTCATTTTTTTTGAGGCATTGTCTTTACTTTACGGGTTATTGTAATTCTTTATGCTGGTCTGGAGAAGGGCAGTTTTTCTAAACTGAAAGTATTGAAAGAAAGTAGAATAAACTTTAAGGAAAAATAATTCTGAATCCTCCCTCAGCAGGACTCATCCTATAAAGAATCAACTGGAAAATTAGTATTTGCCACTTATTACTTTCAATCTGCTACCTTACGTTATTAATAAAATATCGTTACTAAAGCTAATGAGCGAAATCAGCATTCGTTAATTATAACTACTTATTTATAATAATACGTACAATTATCTGCCTGGGACATTTTACTCAGGGCGATATGACGCTTCCAAATATGATTTTCTAATTGAGATTCGCATCTAAATACCCTTAATTACCTAGATACTATTGAAATCATTATTAGATCTAAAGGCATTATTAGATCTTCGCACTTAGCTAAAAGGCTTAACCCACTCTATCAAAGTCGCCAGATTTCCTAACATTTAACTTCAAGATCTTCATTCAAGCATTTAAGACAATAAATTACTCAAATACTCAACTATTCGATCTTTCATTTGAAAAGAAAACCCGAGAGAAGGAAAATGAAAAATATACTCATAAAAGGGGCCCGGGAACACAACCTGAAAAATATTACTGTAGAGCTCCCACGAGACAACTTCATAGTTATTACAGGCGTTTCAGGTTCTGGAAAATCGACCCTTGCTTTTGACACTATTTATGCCGAAGGACAGAGGCGATACGTGGAATCTCTCTCAGCTTATGCACGCCAGTTCCTCGGCCTTATGAATAAGCCTGATGTGGACAGCATTGAAGGGTTATCCCCGGCAATTTCTATCGAGCAAAAAACAACGTCCAAAAACCCCCGAAGTACTGTAGGGACTGTTACTGAAATTTACGATTATCTGAGGCTGCTTTTTGCTCGAGTGGGAACCCCTTACTGTCCAACTCACAACATAAAAATCGAGTCCCAAACTGCTGAGCGGATTGCAGACAGCATTTCCAGGGAATTTACAGGAACAGTTACCATTCTTGCCCCTGTGATTCGCCAGAAAAAAGGGACATATCAACATCTTTTCAGGGAATTCAGCAGCGAAGGCTTTACCCGGATGAGAGTCAATGGGGAAATTCACAGGACTGACGATGAAATTACCCTTGACCGCTACAAAAAACATGACATTGAGGTAGTAATAGACAGGCTTGATCCTGCTGAAGACCGCTCACGGCTTGTAGAAGCCTGTGAAAATGCGCTCCAGAAAGCTGAAGGGCTTTTAATAGCTGTTGACTCCGAAGGAAAAGACCATCTTTATTCCTCAAACATGGCCTGCCCTGTCTGTGGGATTGCATTTGAAGAGCTCCAGCCCAGGATGTTCTCCTTCAACAGTCCTTTTGGGGCTTGCGAAGCCTGCAATGGATTAGGCTTCAAAATGGAGCTTGACCCTGACCTGATTATTCCGGATAAAACTCTTTGTATCGCAGATGGAGCTGTGGCACTCTACAGAAACTATCTGGACGGCTATAGGAGTCAACATCTGGCGGCTGTTGCAAAACACTTCGGGTTTGACATTTTTACCCCAATTGAAGCTCTTTCGGAAGAGCAATACAATGCGCTTATATACGGCTCAAACGAGCGAATCCAGTTCAGCATGAGCATGAAAAACGGGGATGCCCAGTGGTCACACAAAGGTACATGGGAAGGCCTCCTCCCTCAGTCTGAAAGGTTATACAGCCAGACTAAGTCGGACTATAGGAGAAAAGAGCTCGAAAAATTCATGCAGGTTAAGCCCTGTCCGAAATGTGAAGGCAAGCGTCTGAAAGAAAAAGTGCTTTCCGTAAAGATAGGGAACAAATCTATTGTAGACGTAACAAACTTCTCAATTATAGACTGTATCCGATTTTTCGAAAATATCGAAATCTCGGAAAGGGAAAAAGAGATTGCAAAACAGGTTTTAAAAGAAATCAGGTCCAGATTAGGTTTCCTGGAACATGTGGGGCTTGGATATCTTACGCTTTCCCGTAGTTCAGGCACACTATCCGGAGGAGAAGCCCAGAGAATTCGGCTGGCCACTCAGATCGGTTCAAACCTGATGGGCGTTCTCTATGTGCTCGATGAACCTTCAATAGGCTTACATCAACGCGATAATGAACGTTTGATCCAGACTCTCCAGACCCTGAGGGATTTAGGAAATACTCTCATAGTTGTAGAACACGACGAGGATACAATTAGGGCTGCTGATCATGTTCTGGATATAGGCCCGGGAGCAGGAGTACATGGGGGGTTTGTGGTAGCTGAGGGTACGCCTGAAGAAATTGAACATAATCCCGAATCGCTTACAGGGCAGTATCTTTCAGGGGCAAAACAGATAAAACCGCCAGCTTTGCGCAGACAGAGCGACTCATATATACGGCTTAAGGGCTGCCGGGCAAATAACCTCAAAGATATCGATGTAAACATCCCAATAGGCCTTTTGACCTTAATCACAGGAGTTTCAGGTTCAGGAAAATCTACCCTTATTTATGATACTCTGTATAAAGCTCTGATGAAAAAACTTCATAAATCTAGTGTTACACCAGGCGACTATGATGAGCTGGTTTTTGACTCTGATATTGATAAAGTCATAGTTATTGACCAGAGCCCGATTGGACGGACTCCCCGCTCAAACCCTGCAACCTACACAAAGGTTTTTGATGTCATCAGGCAGGCTTTTGCGGATACAAAAGAAGCAAAGATCAGGGGCTATAAAAATGGGCGTTTCTCTTTTAATGTAAAGGGAGGACGCTGTGAAGCCTGTCAGGGAGATGGGCTCATAAAAATAGAGATGAACTTCCTACCTGACGTGTATATCGAGTGTGAAGAATGTAAAGGCGCTCGTTACAACAGGGAAACCCTTGAAGTAAAATACAGAGGCAAATCGATCTCAGAAGTCCTGGATATGACTGTAGAAGAAGCTGCAGAACATTTCGAAAATATTCCTGCAATTAAAAATAAGCTTGAGACTTTAAACAAGGTCGGATTGGGATATATTAAGCTCGGGCAGAGTTCAATAACCCTGTCAGGAGGAGAAGCCCAGAGAATAAAATTGACCAGGGAGCTTTCCAAAAAAGGGACAGGAAAAACGATTTACCTCCTTGACGAACCGACAACAGGGCTTCATTTCCATGATGTCAAAAAGCTAATTGCAGTTCTTAACGGGCTTGTTGCAAAAGGAAATACTATAGTTGTAATCGAGCACAACCTGGATGTAATAAAATCTGCAGACCACATAATTGATCTTGGTCCCGAAGGTGGAAATGCAGGGGGAGAAATTATTGCTACAGGTACGCCTGAAGAAATAGCTCAGGTACAGGGAAGCTATACAGCTCGGTTCCTGGCTCCCAGACTTTCAGCAAATGCATCTTACCTTGAAATGGACACAGAAGAACCTATAGATGCAATTTTTGAAGACGGGATAGAGTTTGATTCCGATTGTGAGGAATTTGAAGAGGAAACTGGCGAAGATTCTGAGGAATTCGAAAAACCTGGACAGAATTCCGAACAATTTAAACATAAACCTGACAGGATGTTCGAAGAGCAAATCCTCTAAGTCCATCCTCGCCCTTCTATTTCTTCATCCCTTTTATTTATACTAACTTGAGCCAAAAATTTAAATATAAAGCTATAAATATAAAATTCAAATAGAAATCTGGATAATCCGAGATAAAAAAGAATAATATTTTGTGTGTAAAATTCGGAGTTAACAAAAAGAATAATAAGAAGAGTGAGATGTGCACAAAAAGAATGGAACAGTTAAAATGGGAATAAAAGGGGAAAAGAAGGCAATAAAGAGGGAAAAATATGATTGATCTGGAAGCTCTTCCTCACCTGCCTGGCTGCTACCTTTTCAAAAATGATGACGGCACCGTACTTTATGTGGGTAAGGCAAAAGACCTGAAAAAAAGGGTTAGCAGTTATTTCCAGAAACGGGATCATGACCCAAAAACAGAAAGCCTTGTTATGGCCATCAGGAACCTGGATTTTATTGTTACGAATACTGAGGTCGAAGCTTTCCTGCTGGAAAATACCCTGATTAAAAAGCACTGGCCAAGATATAATATTGCCCTCAAGGACTCCAAAAGGTATGCCTGTATCCATCTGACTGCAGAAAAATTCCCGAGGATAAAGCTTGCCCGGAAAAAAATAGGGGACGGAGACTTTTTTGGCCCGTTTGTTTCTGCAAAAGAAAGAAATTACATTTTCGAGGTTGTGAGAAAAACCTTTCAGCTCAGAACCTGCAAGCAGATGCCAAAACGGGCTTGCCTTCGCTATCACATAGGAGCTTGCAGCGGACCCTGCATAGGAGCAATTTCCGAAGAAGACTATAAAGAAAAAATAAAAAGGGCTGGTTCTGTCCTGAAAGGAAACATTAAGGAACTTATGGAGCTTATGGAAAAGGAAATGAAAGAATTTGCTGCAAAACAGCAGTTCGAACAAGCCCTGGCTCTCAGGGATGAGATTTTAGCTCTTGAAAACCTTCAGGAAAAACAGAATATGGAGAGGCAAAAGAAGCATAATGAGGATATCCTGAACTATATTATCAGGGATGAAACGGTTTACCTCATGCTTTTCAAGATTTATAAGGGCACTCTTGAAGATAAACAGGACTATGTCTTTGCCCTTGGAGAAAATTTCCTGGAAGAGTTCCTGGTTCAGTACTACTCCGAAAACGAACCTCCTGAAGAACTAATCCTTCCCGAGCCACTTGAGGAATCCTTTGCCGATTTCCTTTCCTATGTAAAAGGCACAAAAGTAAAAGTTACTGTCCCAAAGCAGGGTGAGAAAAAAGAACTTCTTGATCTTGTCCTTAAAAATGTAGAGATAGGATTCTTTGGGGATAGGAAAAAAATTGAAGCTCTACAGGCCAAACTTTCCCTTCCAAAACTTCCGAATGTTATTGAATGTTTTGATATTTCCCACCTGTCAGGCACTGCAACAGTGGGCTCCATGGTGCAATTTAGAGGAGGCAGGCCTGATAAGCATAATTACCGCCGCTTCAAAATAGAAGGTGTCGAAGGGATTGACGACTTCGCTTCAATTGCAGAGGTTGTTAGAAGGCGATATTCTCGCCTGCTTGAGGATAACCACGAGCTACCTGACCTGATAATAATTGATGGAGGGAAGGGACAGCTTTCTTCGGCTTTCCAGGAGCTAAGAAAATTAAAGCTGAGGATCCCTATTATCTCAATTGCCAAAAGGGAAGAAGAGATTTATGTTCCAGGGCTTAAAGCTCCTCTGCCCATTAAGAAAGCTGAAAAAGCTTCTCTCTTCGTACAGGAAATTCGGGATGAAGCTCACAGGTTCACGATTGCATATAACAGGCTTTTAAGGCAAAAATCTCTAATTCCTCAGCGTTCGGATACACATCCCGATTCTCATAACATTTAATGTTTGAGGTTTGATATTTAATATAGAAATTTAATACGCGTTATTTAATATTTAGTATTTAATATTTAATATTTAATTAACATTAAATGTTTCATATTTAATGTTTAATATTTAATCTAATATTCCAATTTCCAGACTTTGATTTTCTAATTAAACTCTCAAGCTTTTAGGTCTTGATTTTATGACATCTTCCATTCAAACACCTGAATCTTTAAATGAAGTATCAAATAAGGTATCAAATAAAAAAAATTTTGATTTAATCCACGATTCGCGATACTGGGACAGCCCACAGTTCAAGCTGGTTTCCGATTTTGAGCCTAAAGGTTCTCAGCCTCAGGCAATAGAAAAACTTGTTACAGGCCTGAAAAAAGGGGAACAATTCCAGACCCTGCTTGGAGTTACAGGTTCAGGAAAAACCTACACTGTTGCAAATGTAATAAACCAGATAAAAAAACCAACTCTTGTTATTGCTCATAACAAAACCCTTGCTGCCCAGCTTTATAACGAGTTCAGGGAATTCTTCCCTGAAAACAGGGTAGAGTATTTTGTTTCCTATTACGATTATTACCAGCCTGAATCTTATCTGCCTGCAAAGGACCAGTATATCGAAAAAGATGCCCAGATCAATCCTAAGATTGAACAGATGAGGCTTGCAGCAACTGCTTCTCTTATGTCGCGCCAGGACGTTATCGTGGTGGCATCCGTATCCTGTATTTACGGGCTTGGCAACCCTGAAAACTTCCAGAAAATGGGGTTTGAACTCAAGGTAGGAGACAAAGTCCAGAGAAAGGAAATCCTGCAAAAACTTGTTGATATCCAGTTTGAGCGCAATGACCTTGAACTCATGCCAGGCAGATTCAGGGTAAAAGGAGACACTATTGACATTATTCCCGGATACTTTGACAACATTATTCGGATCGAGCTCTTTGGGGACGAAATCGATAGGATCTCGGAAGTTGAAAAGCAAACAAGCCAGAGGACAGAAGATATGGACTACTTCTTTGTCTATCCTGCAAGGCATTATGTAATCCCCGAAGAGGAGCAAAAAACTGCAATTCAATCCATCCTTGAAGAACTTGAAGAGCATCTGCCTACCCTGGGGATGCTGGAATCTCACAGGCTTAAACAGCGCACTCTCTATGACATGGAAATGATAGAAGAAACAGGGAGTTGCAAAGGGATTGAAAACTATTCCAGGCATTTTGACCACCGCAAACCTGGAGAACAGCCCTTCTGTCTGATTGATTATTTCCCTGATGATTTTCTGCTCGTGATCGATGAGAGCCACCAGACCATTCCGCAGCTTCACGGAATGTATAACGGGGACCGTTCCAGAAAAAGGAGCCTTATAGATTACGGATTCAGGCTTCCGAGCGCATACGATAACAGGCCTCTGAAGTTTGAAGAATTTGAAAAATATATGAAAAATACAATTTTTGTTTCTGCAACTCCAGGCGAATATGAGAAAGTTCATTCAGCCCGGATTGTAGAACAGATTATTCGTCCGACAGGCCTTGTTGACCCTGTTGTTGAAGTCCGCCCGCTCGAAGGCCAGGTCAGAGATGTCATGCAGGAAATCCGGAAAATAGTTGAGCGTGGAGACCGCGCCCTTGTAACTACCCTGACCAAGAAGCTTGCCGAAGAACTGACCGAATTCCTCGCCCGAAGTGAAATCAAAGCTCGTTACCTGCATTCTGATATTAAGACTATTGAAAGGACAGAGATTATCAGGGAACTCAGGCTTGGCAAATTCGATGTCCTTGTAGGCATCAACCTGCTCAGGGAAGGGCTTGATATCCCAGAAGTTGGTTTTATAGGAATTCTCGACGCCGATAAGGAAGGTTTCCTAAGGAATTCAAAAAGCCTGATCCAGATAATAGGCCGCGCTGCTAGAAATTCAAGTTCAAAAGTAGTCCTTTATGCAGACAAAATAACAGATTCCATTAAACAAGCGGTTACAGAAACCGAGCGCCGTCGAGCAATGCAGATTGCCTATAACGAAGAACATGGAATTGTTCCTACAACGATTAAAAAACCAATCAGAGAGAAAGAAGTAGACATAACCGATGTCAAACACATTCCTAAAACCGACATTCCGAATGTAATTATAGAGCTGGATGCAGAAATGAGAGAAGCTGCTGAGAAGCTGGA
The DNA here is from genome assembly GCA_964520335.1 of uncultured Methanosarcinales archaeon. GTDB lineage: Archaea > Halobacteriota > Methanosarcinia > Methanosarcinales > Methanosarcinaceae > Methanosarcina. The sequence goes on from CAZFNE010000036.1 coordinate 13,618, forward strand.
CTTCGAAAGGGCAATCCAAGTAAGAGAATTGATAAAGAAGCTTGAGAAAGAGATAAAAGTAGCTTAAAGGATTTAAAAAGGCTTTTATTTTTAATTAAACTTCTTCCTTGCTTTTTTCCTCATTTTTTTTGTTTTTCATTTTTTGTTTCTGCTTTAAATTTTGAGGTATTAATCTTTTAAAGTTTTGAAAAGAGAATCAATTATTTTTCTGAATCTTCTATTCTTTTATTAGATTCATTATCTTCATTCATTGGATCATTTATCTCTTCATTTCCTCTACCATTTCTTTCTCTATTATTTCTAATTCTTTCTCTTTTTTTAATTTATTTTCTCTTCTCAATTCACTTTCTTTTTCGATTTCAGGTTTTGTCTCTAGTTCCTCTTTTTTCTTTTTAGAATATCTCGAATAAACAATAATACTGAGAATTATTGCAAGTAAGGCAAGTAAAAGAAAAAGTAGTAGATTCAATACGATTTCATATACAACTGAAAGAGTTTCAGATACTAAAGTCAAATAGGTCCCCTTTCTTTCTATCTCCTTCTTTATTCATATATTTTTATTAGATTCTAGAAGCGTTAAATTATTTTCATTAGGCAGATTAAGGAGTTGAAGGAGAGATAATATGTTTTAATAAATGGTTTCTAATGATAAGTATAGAAAAGTTTTGAAGTAAGATTTAATTTAAAAAATAAATTAATTAAAAAAGAGTAAAGAATAAGTTTTTATTCCTTTTCTTCCCAGAACTTCTCAGCTTCTTCTTCCATTTCTTCTAGCCTGTCATAGTAATCGGGAAATTCGTTCAGGTGAGCGAGGGCAATTTTACCTGTCATTATGGGATCATCGTCAGTAACGTTTGTCGAGGGGTCTCTTGTGCCGTGTTCAAGTTCCACGTCCATGCCTCTGCGGAACTGGTCTACATCAAACTTATCCCATTTTATGCCGAGTTGTTCTCCAACTGCTTTTGCTTCTTCTGCTGTGAATGCTTTTTTTGTCAAGACCATCACTTCGGTTAGTTATTTTTTTACAAATTATTCCCGTTAAACTATTCCAACTAATTTTTCAAAGAACTATTAAATCTTTGACTAATTATTCAATATGAATTTATACTTAAGCATTATCCTGAAAAAGTACACACATGTATTATTTTATATTTTCGAAATGTTACGGGAAATAAAAAATTTTTATTTTCGATGAAAACGTTTCTTTTATAAGTAGAATGATCAATACAAATGAACGAACAAAAGTACTGAGAGAATAAAAATGCCAATACCAGATAATGATTTTTTGTTTATGAAAAGGGCAATCGAACTCTCTCTTGAAAATGTGAAAAAAGGAGGAGGGCCTTTTGGAGCAGTAATAGCTAAGAATGGAGAAATCCTTGCTGAAAGCTGCAACCTTGTTACCAGGCTAAAAGATCCTACAGCTCATGCCGAAATTAATGTGATAAGAGAGGCGGCCCAAAAATTAGAAAACTTTGATTTAAGCGGTTGCGTTCTTTATACTTCCTGCGAGCCCTGCCCTATGTGTCTTGGGGCTATCTATTGGGCTAAAATTGATACAGTAGTTTTCGCCAATACTACAGATGATGCCAGAAAGATAGACTTTAATGATGCTTATATTTATGAAGAAATTTCACGCCCGCTCCAGGAGCGAAGTATTGGATTTCGGCAAATCCTGAGGGATGAAGCTCTGGAAGCTTTTAAAGCCTGGGAAAAGTCTGAAAATAAAGTAGAATATTAATAGACATAATTTGAACAAATTAGATTAATAACACAATAACAATATTAAAAAAACTGTTTTCAGTACGTTTCTGCGATAATATTTGGGATTGTTAATTAGATATAGTTAACTCATTATTTCTGTATTTCATTAATAGAAGAACGGAGTACTTTAGCATTTCAAGGCTCTTGTATAACACTTTGTCTTTATTCTCAATCTTGCTAGAATGTGCCTGAATATGCTGTTATATCCTTCAACAATATACGTTTCTTCTTTAAGCAGTTGATTTTAGCTCTATTGAAAAGTTATATCCACAAACATATCACTTGTAACGTTGACGTCCATCAACTAAACCGTTCTTTTTATTATTGGAACTATTACATCTGGGGCAGTCCATACACAAATATATTTTCTCATAGTATATAGAGATATTTAATTACCAATGCCAAAAATAAATATGAAATTACAAACCTGTTCAGAGTAGAGTTTCCTATTTTTGGAGAATGCTTTACACACTTACTGCAGGAAATTCAGGAATTGAAATAATTGTATTAGTTCTTGACATAATTGATCATAAAAAATATGATAAAAAGTTTGGATATAAAAAGTAAGTTAAATTGCAGGTCTCATTCTCTTTTTTATATTTTATTTTGATGAGACAAGCCTAAAAACTTGATAGCAACTTTACAGGCTAAAAGGTTGCCATGATGTGCGTATGGAACTTATAAAGCCTATGGATCTAGTAAAACGCACAGAACTTGTGAATTTTTTATAATATTTTCCAAATACACTTACAGTATTATTGGAATGAGATAATTGATGTCCTGTGCCCTAATACTTTCCCATAAAACTTAATTTCGTGTGCAGATTAAATTTTGGTCGTTAAGCTATATTTTTGGGTAAAAATTATCAATTCAATTAGTTATCAGAACGTAAAAACGCTGTTTTAATAAAAATAAAGTATAAGACATCTTAAAACATAGAAGAAAATAATGAAAAATACAAAATCAGAGAACTGAAATTGCTTGTAATTATACTAAAAAATTCGTATACTCATACTAAATTATATAGATTATACTGATATAAAGAAAATTTATTTTGGCTCATCTTACATTGAGATTCTGAAAGGCATCTCAATGTGCAGTAAATGGCTTTTTCTTCTACGGTTTTCAGGACAATAAATTCACTTCCACAATTTGGGCAAAATTTCCTTATATGGGTCACTCTATACCACTTCTCCTTTCGTCTCAGCTAACTAGTGCTTCGATTCCAAGATAAATCCATAATTAGGAATTAATTAATGTGAAG
>CAZFNE010000037.1:0-16530 GCA_964520335.1 uncultured Methanosarcinales archaeon
TCATAATGGGAGTTACTGGCTTCATCCTCTAGTACAGGAATTTGCATATGATGACATTGAAGATAAAAAAGGAGCTCATAAACTTGCAATGGAATATTATCTGTCCCTATACCGTCCCCAAAAACCTACTAAAAAAGAAGATGTTCGGCACCTTATTGAAGCCCATTACCATGCCTGTATGGCTGAAGAATATGATCAGGCGTTTGATATTATATTTGACAATAATCTGGATGAATATCTAGATCTCTGGGGCAATGACATATTGCTGGTTGATCTTTACTCAAGATTATTACCAGAAGATCATTTGGGGAATGAAATTTTTCTGGGAGATAAGGGAAATCATGTCGCAATTCTTGTATATCTTGGGGAGGCATATAGTGATCTTGGAGATTCCAGAAAAGCGATTAAGTATTATGAAAAAGCTCTGAAAATTGCTCGAGATATTGGGAACAGGCGAGGAGAAGGAGTAACTCTTGGAAATTTGGGGAGTGCATACCGTGCTCTTGGAGATCCTAAAAAAGCACTTGACTGTTATGAACAAGCTCTGAAAATTGCTCGAAAAATTGGGGACAGGCGAGGAGAAGGAGCAACTCTTGGAAATCTGGGAGGAGCATACAGTGATCTTGGAGATCCGAGAAAAGGAATTGACTGTTATGAACAAGCACTGAAAATTGCTCGAGATATTGGGGACAGGCGAGGGGAAGGAACTTGGCTTGGAAATCTGGGGATAGCATACAGTGATCTTGGAGATCCGAGAAAAGGAATTGACTGTTATGAACAAGCACTGAAAATTGATCTAGAGATGGGGGACAGGCGAAAAGAAGGAGTAACTCTTGGAAATTTGGGGAGTGCATATAATAAGCTTGGAGATCCTAGAAAAGCAATTGACTATTATGAGCAGGCATTATCTATTGGAAGAGAAATAGAAAATCCAAGATTAATCGATTTTTGTGAGAGAAATCTTAAGGGATTGAAGAATTCAAGAAGTTAAATTTTAATAGCTATTGAAAAAAGCTTAAACTATTATGATAAGAACATTATTCAATACAGTTATTGGGCAGTGTGCCAAAAGTTCTGGAAAATTACAAACTTTAAAAAGTTTTTGACCAAAAATTCAACATCAATAGACCCCTTTAGGATAAGGTGCATAAAAATTACTTCAAATTTACAGCAAATTCGCGACACTGCCCAGTTATTAAATAAATTACTAATTTTTCAATTTTATAGTTGATATGCAAATAGGATATAAAATATGCTTAGCACTCATATTCATACGTTTATATATTAAAAAAAGTAACACATCTCTATTAATTTAAAGCCTGTTTTTTAATATTATTTTACTAGATTTTTAGCTTATTTTATTTACTTAAGTTTAATTTAAAATATGTTTTATAAAGTTAAAATTAAGTCTTTTTCTCTAATTTTGTTTACTCAACAAAATAAACGCCATCAGTTAAACGTGCCTATGTGTTTACGCTTATAATCATTCCAGAGACTATGTAACACTTTTAAAAAACGGTGTTGGATAGCCCTATATTTTGAAGACCATATTTTTCCTATCGATAACCCGGATTAAACAGCAAAAAATAGGAAAAAACACATACATCTTTTCACTAGTGCTTCGATTCCAAGATAAATCCATAATTAGGAATTAATTAATGTGAAGAATTAAATCTAGTGGTTACGTTTTTTTGTCAAATGGCCATTAAAACCGTTATTTATGACCCAAAAACACTGAAGGGCAAGGAAAAGTCCAATAAAGTCTTAATATCCAAGGAAAACGCAGAAGGACGCGGAAAAATTGTGCCCTTTTTCTATCTTCCGCATATTCCACGCTTTCCGCAGTTTATGGCGTGTTCAACACCTCAGCTCCTTAATTCAAATCAAAATTTGATTATGATAAACTTTGGAATCGATGCACTAGATCCTACGATATTCCCAAAAAGATTTGCTTTCCTTCAACTACCAGATATTCTTAATACATTACTGAGAGTTGCCAAAAATATTCCAAGCATTATATAACCAATCACTCCTTCTAATGTAACCCATTTACTGAAGTTATCTCTTGGATACCACTGTGAGGAGCCCAATGTAGTAAATGTACTGATGCTAAAAATTAGAGCATCCTTAAAAGATGCTATTGACGTTTTTTCATCTGTACTAGGTAATCTAATAATTCCAGGGTCTTTACATCAAGTAGAAAAGACAAATAATCATTTTTTATACACATCCCCTTGAACAGGTTAAAGGATTCTGCAGGAAGGCCCTAAGAAAATAGGCATAACCCACTAAAGTAAGAAAAAAACCGTAGGGAATTGGAACTTAAAACCCTCTTTTAACGGTTTTCTGGGGATATTGATTTAACTGCATACGAGCCGTTTTTTATTGTTATGGTAGTGTTTATTTATTGAGTATCTTTTAGTATTTTATATTCCTTCTCTAGTGAATCGAATTCCTCTTTTAGTTTTTTATGTTCTTTTTCTAGGGATTTAACTTCCGTATTTACGCTTTTTGTTAGTATATTACATGATTCTCTACCATGACTATAATTTTCTTTTCGGAATCCTTCAAACTGTTCAATTATTTCTTTGGTTGCTAAGTACCTGTGAAAACCAATTTTGTCAAATATATCGGGTTGCCAGCACTGTGATAGAGTAGGACCACGTACTAAATAATCATTAAGTGGGTAGTAAAACAGATCAAGTTGTTCTATTATATCTCGCTTTTTTCGTTCTATTTCCGTTTTTTCTAGTGTTATTTCTGTTAGTTTAAGTGATTTTTCAGTCTGTTTACTGTTTTCTTCTGCTATATCCACTGACTTCCATAATGACATAGCAGATATGACTATTGCGAGCATTGTTAAGCCTGCTGTGGGTTTATCTGGGCTTTGTAAAAATGCTATTATAGAGAAAATGGCCGCTGAAAAAGCTGTAATTAATATATATGTTTTTTTCATGTTGTTGAATTATTGTTGTTGTAATTATAATTGTTTGGATGTTTCTTTTTGTTTGTTGTTGTCTTTTTGAGTCTTTTAAAATGTGGGTGAATTTTTAACAATTGGCCTGACCCGAGCCTGTATAGAGCTATATTATTTTCGATGTGGAAAGCATGAAAAAAGATTAAATATGAAAGAATGTGAGGGCACATTTACTTTTACAGTGGAAAAACGTTAACAGGAGATCTTTAAAAATTTACTTAAAACATTTGATAAGACGATGATAATATGACACGGGTGACGTCTTGACTACTATTATGTGAATGACTATAATATATTTTAAGAAGTTGAAAGAAGTACCCTACCCCACGAAGATTACTAATGTTCTTGCAAGAAAACTTAGAATTTTTTATTTCAGTAATGAAAATATGTGTTTTTTACTGTAGGGAAAAAGAGCCATGAGCCATGATTATTGCCGAACAACAAAAGGCGCCTAAAACAGATAGATAAAAATATTTATAATTTTATAATTTCCATTCCTTAATATATATTTTGGAGGGGTCAGGCAAAAATGATGGACTTTTTGATAGTCCATGTGGTATTGCTGTAGACTCTTCAGGTTATGTATATGTCTCTGATTATAATAATAATAGAGTTCAGAAATTTGACAGCGAGGGTAACTTAATCGCCAAATTTGGCACTTCTATCAGTATAAGACTGTTATTATTCTTATTCTAGCAAATTTTCAAAAGTAATTTTCCTGGTAGATTTCATTTTGATATGGAGCCTATCCCAAAACTCTAAATTGAGTTATTTAATCTTGAATTTGAAACGATTCATCGATTTTCTGATAAAGAAAAAATTCTGAGATTCTTAACATATTTGCAAAAAACTGAGTTTTGGGATGAGCTCATTAATAGCTATACAGTTGTTTTCTTAAAAGTACTTTATTATTGCTTGAATGTGGCTATAATTGAGGCGAATTTATTGAAAAATATGTCAAAAATACAGTAGTTTTATAGTAAAACAACTGTATATTTTTGAGAATTTACGAGTCTATTCTATTACCTTTGTATTTGGTAGTAGCTAGGCCTCCAGGCTCTGGAGCTCTTCAACTATGTTAATTTAAGTTAAGCATGCTCTAATAAAATCGAAACCTAATTTAGACATTATAAATCCCGGTGTAAATAGGGTAGATTTTTCAGTTACCTGACCTGTTGAAATGTTTTCAGTGATTGCAGTGTTTTCTAAGAACTTTATTGATTGCAATAAATTTGTGTCGAGAATGACGTTAACTCTAAGTAGATTGTCGAGGCTTATATCGATTTTGTCTACTAGACCCATAACTCTCGCTCCATTATCGAGGCTCGTATCATTTTTGTTTATCGAGGCTGTGAAGTTATCTATAATTTGAGAACGAGTTATTTGAATGTCTATGGAATATGGCGATTCTTTAGAATCTTTTATTAAGTTATCTAAGCGAGGATTATGAGAGCCATTTGTTATAAAATTTACAATCAGTGTGGTATTTCGACTGCGAGCAACTCTTGAATCAATTTCAGAGCTATATATATACGCTAGTAATTTAGCATCAAATGGTGTCAGGTTTTTTATAATTTCAATGAAAGCATATCTGATTTCCACTCTAAATGTTGGATCGATGCAATTGGTTAATAGTTTACACCACATGTCTTGCAAATCATTATCTTCTTCGATAGAGGCATTAAAGATAATTGGAATGGCGAATTTTGGAGGAATTGCTCTAAACTCTGTAAGTTCCCGTTTATTTTGTTCCTCAATGACTTTATCAATAAGCCGATTTTGACGTTCCCATCGGGTGTATTCTATCTTATCACCTATTATACCCACTGCATTTTCGATAGGCATCCCAAAAACACGCGCAAGAAATCTTCCCATTTTAGTTACTGATTCTACAGAAGTTGTTCCAAATTTCGCAGTTTCGGTTAGAGCTTTTGCAGTTTCTTCTATTTCTGACATAACAAATACTAATTTTTTCAAATATATAAAGAAAATGAGTTTTTTAATTATGAAAATCAGGGTATTCATCGGAGAGTAAGCGCTTATGACAAAAATAAAAATAGACAGCCTGAATGAAAGTTAAAATTAATTACCTCCCCTGTATGCGAAAATAATTTCTAAAAAAAAGGATTCTTTCGGAAATAAGATCATTGAGTTCGTTACCAGATCAGATAACAAATCAGAATCTTTGTATACAAAGAAGGAAGGTATTGTATTCAAAGCTGGGTTGAAAAACCATTATTAACCGTTAAGCCCAATATGGGGTCTTTGGGAATAAAATCATGGAAGAACTCAGGCACTCCCAAAGAAAGCCCTTAAAACGGCTGTAAATCAAGCTGCTAGGATAGGTGAAATAGAGAATAAAAACATTAGAGAGTCCGAAGTTAGAGGAAGTCACGATCCCAAAAACTTCAGACATTGGTTAAAGGAAAGTATTTCAAAACGTTGTAATGATATAGCACTTACAGATTGTGTACTCAATGTATTTGTACTTTACTACTTGTAAGGGTTTGCAAAAATCACAATCAATAGAAATCTTTCCTTTGTTCTTTGGTATTGATTAGTGAAACCCATCCATGAAGATAAGCGACTTCCTGGACCAAATTACAGAAAAAGGAGAGAGATAATGGGAATAGTAATTCATACTGGCTTTATGACATATCTGATGATAGCGATAATTGTCTTCGTGGGGATTAGCTTTGTATCTCCGGAAACTGCTCATCAGATATTAGACCATTTGCATTCTCTTATGGTGGTCCTTAAAGCGTAATTAAATGGCAATGACCCAGTTCCAAAATTTAGTGATGAATGCAAAAGTAAAATCCCTATATTTTGGAAAGAGGTCTTTCTATTTTTTTCAAAATTATTGTTATTGTAATTTAATAACAGGTGACAATATGCCAAAAGAGTCTAAAGGAGAATTAATCTCCGGTTTAGTTGTGATATTAGTTTTTTTGTTTGTAATTATTCCAACACTGGAAGAAGCATTAAACCATGCATTTCCTAATAGTTCAATGGGGTTTAGTCCTTTGATCCCACTGATTAAGATAGCATTAGCTGTTATAGCAGCAGTTTTTTTCTTAAAATTATTCCAAAGGTGAATTCGTGAAACTAAGGAGCATTAAAGAAAGACTCATTAGTGACTATGAATTAATGATTAAAGAAAACGAAATTTCTAAAAAAGACAAATTATTGATTTTAGTGCCAACAGTGCTTGTACTTATACTAACATTGGTCACTACCTTTCTTACCCTTATCTCAGTATTATTTACATTCTTATCTTTTATCGGAATTCATCAAGCAAGCGACCTACAAATTAACACTTTCAATATTTTGCAAACTATTGACAATATGATGAATATATATAAAAATTTCAGCGTAGATCTAAAAATATTTGTTTGGTCTTTAATAAGTATCGGATTCACTTTTTTTATTTATAAGTCAATTACAACCCAGATAGAGGATATTAAAAAAAATGGGAATTTGACTCCACAAATTAATGATTGGAAAACTCAATATACTCCAAATGAAAAAAATTCAGAAGAACAAAACAGAATTGAAGGTTTAGATTCGCAAATTAAAGTACTGCAAAAACAATTAGATAATTTACTAAAAACACAAGCTGCATTAAAACTTGAGTTAAATAGTGAGGATTTAAAAGAAGCAATAAACGATCTAAAAATGAAAAGATCGCATAAAGTTAGTGAATATCTAAATAAAGTTTCATCTGAAATATTTGATATACTTAAGAAACATGAAGTAAAAGGTAGAAAGTCTGCAAAATACGTTTACAACCCATATCTAAAAATAATTGTTCAGTGTTTCGACTCTTCTGGCATTGTAAAAATTCCTGATGAAGCTATAAATGAGATAAAAAAATTAGAAAATAAGTATGATGTTAAAATTGAAATTGCAGAGAAGCTAATACTTGACGATTTTTAATTGAGTATTCAGGTTAAAAGCTTAAATGATAATGAACCAAAAAGAACACTAACGATAAGCTTTATAAGAGAACTGAGAATAAAAAGAAAGACATTATTCTCCCTTTAGTTCTACATAAAGATCTGTGTACTTCCTGGAGGGGAAGTCAGAGATCTGAAAGATGGAGTTGCAGAAAATCTGTAAATTATATAGGACTTACGCACTTGAGGTTAAAAATCAAGATCAATAGACATTAATATTAAAGCTAGATCTTAGACAGTTGCAGATTTAACGTAGTCGATTACTCATTTCAACCGCGTAAGTCCTATATAATTAAAATTATTATTTTTCTTTTCTAACTCCTTTGAATGGTTTACCATCAGCTTTAACATCCATGAACTTACCCGTTGTTGTATTACGTTTTACCCATTGATCAGTTACTGGATTATGTGTCTGTGATCTGTCTTTAACAGCTCCAATTCTTCGTTTATCACCAGTTGGAGGATTCTTTGCTATGTAAATCACCTTATTTATGGATATTTTATAAGTATTATTATATAGTCACGTGCATATATAATACTTTTGCCTTTTTATTAGAATGATTTACAAATATTGGAGATAAGTTTTGACCAATTGCAAGTTTTGTGATGAAAAAAAGAGTGCAAAGTAAGTCATAATTTACCGGCCAGAACTTTGGGTACATTGCCCTTACGCAGCGTACCGAAGTTCAGTAAAATTGTTAATACCAAGAAACTGTTGTATACTTTTATGTATAGGTTTTGCTACAAAAGCCTATGCATCAGTAAAAAAGATAACTCTATCTTTTATAGTGAAGAAAAAGGGACAGAGAATACGCAATTTACAGAACTTTTGTTATTCTGCCCACAAATAAGTCATAAATGGGTCACCAATGGGTCGTGAATGGGTTACTAATGGATCATTAAAATATGAGAAATTTTGGGGTTACCAAAATTTAATCATATGCCTATGAATGGCTTATATTCGTGGGATCAGCGATTTATCAAAATCTTCTAAGTTCAAAAATTAAGTACATAGTAGATGCTCTGTCCTTTTTCACCGATTTGCTTGAGAACTTTTTTATCTACCATATCGTGAAGATCACGTTTTGCCGTAGAAGCACTCACGTTTAATAACTGCTGGAACTCTTTATTCGTAATCTTTCCATTTTCTTTGAGATATCCTATAGCCTTTATTTGACGACTGCTTAACCCTATCTGACCATATTTTTCCTTCATGGAACGATCACTGCTTAATTGCATGACCGTTTTTTCAACCCTTGAGATCTCTACGGCAATACCAAAAAGGAAATATTCCAGCCATTCAGTAAGATCTCCTCCTTTTGCATCCGCATTGGCAAGGGCTGAGTAATAAGCTGGGCGATCTTCATTATAATATTCTTCAAGGGCAAAGAACTTTTTAGTATCAAAACCCTTTTTTGTCAAAATTAGAGTTGCAAGAGCTCTTGCGGTTCTTCCATTACCGTCAACAAATGGGTGGATTCGAGCAATTTCGTAGTGAGCTATTCCGGCCTGTACTGCGGGCATTAGGTCGAGGGCTTCGTTACTATTCAACCATTCAAAAAGAGATTTAGTGAGCAAAGGAACTTCTTTAGGTTCTGGTGGAGTGTAGGTGATCTTACCGGTTTTCGGATTTCCGACAACTACCTTAACTTTCCTATAACTTCCGGCTGATGTTTCGGGCAGAATATCTTTTACCGTGAGCCTGTGTATTTCAAGAAGGATTTTCTCAGTAATTTCACTGCTTTCTTCAAGACTGTCGATATATCCAAGAACTTCCACATAGTTCTTAACCTCTGTTTTGTCCTTCTCATGAGCAAGAATATCTTTTCCTTCTATAACCAGGCTCACTTCTTCAAGAGTAAGCTGATTTCCTTCTATACTTGTCGTGTTGTATGTCTGCTTTATAAGGGCTTCTTGCTGGAGCTGCTTTTCCCATGATGGAATAAGAAGGCTGTTTATAACAATTTCACGAGCGGCCTGAATTCTTGCAAGCAGGCGCACGATTTTGTTTGTGTATTTAAAATTGGGCTGAAACATGACTAATTTTCCGATTTTATTATCCCTTTATAACGAGTAAAAGAGCTATTTCCTTTATTATTAACTTAGCGACGTTTGGTCCTAGAAAATCTAGTACCCACAATTACAGTTGTTGTATAAATGGATCATACCAAAAAATAAAAAATACATAGGCCTTTACATGAAAAATTGTGCATGGTAATCATTAGTTTCTTTTTTTCTTAGCAGTTAGTTTTTAACTTTTCCAACCTACTTTCCAATATTTCAATATCCCTATTTACCAAAAGAAGTAATTTATCTCTTGATTTATCAACGTCTTCAAGTTGATGTTCACATTTCATAGGGTGATTTTGATAACTTCTGAGTGCTGTAAAAGTATCTTTGACATCTTTATCAATGGCAAGAAATAAAAAGGAACTTGTCTCTTTTAATAATTCATTAAAGGAATCAATACTCTTACTACGGGTTTTACAGTAATCACCCAAACGTTGGCTAAGAGGATAATAAAGTTTTTCCAATCTGTGTTCAATATCTCTAATTTGTTGCTCTTTTTTTGACTGTTCGATTACTTCTTGAGATTTTTCGATTGTTTTTTGAGATTGTTTGATTGCTTCTTTAGAGTATATGACTAAAGCTCCTGTCAGTAATACGTACAAAAAAGTGACAAATGCGATTAATAAATTACTTCCTGTTGTAATATGCACGCTTGCTAATGTTGAATTATTATTATAGCTTGACATAATGTCATTTTCGTAATTACCTGGTATATAATACAGAATTAGATATAGCATGCCTATAATCGCCAGAACTGCTGAAAATATGATTACCGAGTTTTTCCAATTTGGTATTTTGTCCGTCATAAGTGTCACTGTTTATGATACGGAACTTTGTATTAAATTTATTTTATGGGTTAATTTGCAGTTATAGATAAAGTTTGGAAGGTTATCATATAGGGGTGCAATCAGCAAATCTTAAACGTAGGGACGATAATGTAAGGTAATCAGTATTTGAGATTCTCCTCTTGATAAATTGCTGCAGACCTGGCCCAATACATTGTTGCCGTTTTAGATTTTATTCATCTACATTATTTTCAGTTCTAAAGTTACGATCTCGTTTGATGTTGAATGCTTAACGTACAAAATTTAGGATTAGCTGGCGGCACCCCATTTACCAGAGCTGTCATAATTTCTCGAGTGCGGGAAACCACAAGCATTCCATACAGAATCAAACCAAGGTTTTAAGATATTCTCAACTTCAAACTCAAAATTCTCTATTACAATCTCTGGAATAAAAAGAACATCTTTTTCAATTGTATCTCCTTTGTCTATCCATGATGGATGGGTAGTCATAGAGTATCCTTTAACACCCACAAAAGACAGAAATGCAAAGATAGGTAGTCCTACATCAAGAGCTTTCAGATTGGAAATGTAATTCTTAAATGCAGACATAATTTTTTTTTCAAAAGCAATATGAGGGATTTTTAGGTCTGATCGTTCTAACGATAAGCTTTCTACAGCTTCAAATATACCATTTCTAAATAATTGCACGTAACCACAAGCTTTTCCACTATCTTTTTCTATTGAATAGGTTAAGAAACCATCTAGATTATACCTGTGGTTCCATCCATGACAAGTGAAAGGTTGCATAAGCTTTGGATCGAATGGTAATTTGTTCATATCATAAGTTTGCCCAGAGCTCATGGAAGATAAAGGAATTAAATGAAGAATTATCTTTGCGTTTTCATTGAAAGGAACAGGAGCTTCGTTTGCATAAATTTCGGAAATTCTATTTTCTCTAAATTTTCTTATTTGTTCAGTTATGCTATTTGACAGGTTAAAAGCAATTCTTAATTCTCCTACATCTAAAGGATATTTTCCTTTTAAGTTTCTGGAGAAAAACTTATCATGTCCTCCAGCTGTTACTCTGTGAGGACTAACCCAACTTTTTAAAACTCTAATAATCAACGCTTTTTTAGTAGTATCACTTAGTTGAATGGTAAAAATATTTACAGATGGAATTCTCGGCTCTATCCCATCTCTGATTAGTGATTCTAATCGTCTTATCAATTCATCTTCATTTTGAATCGATATTCCTTCCAAACTTTTAGGAGCTCCAGTATCTCTATCTTCAACAATCCCAAAGATTAAATCTCCACCACTGGAATTTGCGAAAGAAGAGACGTCCGCTAGAAATTCTTTTTTCTCCTTATCGGCACTTATTGTCAATTCCTGTTTATATTCAATTGTTTTTCCTTCAAGGACAGAGTTATTAATTATATCTTGAAGATCTTTCTCTTTAATTTGATCGATAGGTTTTGGAATCATATATTCAAATCAGTAATTAATATAATAAAGATTTCTAAATCTAAGTTCAAAGGTAAATGTCAAGTAGTGTATTGATTCTTCTGTGAATTTGCTTTCGAGTTTCCATAGGTTTTACCTTAAAACCTGTGCATCATTGAAATTATAGCCTTATGAGAATAAAAACGAAATTATTTTGAGATAAAACAAAGGTAATTAGAGGATAAAATTATGTCCTTCATCTGATTTTACATCAAGATAAAAGTCACATTTTGAGCAATTCGTTGCCTTCTGCGCAAAGGTTCCCTGTACCTTTCTTCAATAGATATCCTAAACTTTTGTACTATTCGTGCATAGAACCCCTTATAGTATAAGGTTTACTATTTTGCCTATAAACCTATACTATATTTTCCTTGCATGATTCCGAAAACAACTTTAGTATTTTAGCTGACGGATAGGTAGAAAGAGAGGCAATCCCATGAGCTAATTCTATGGGTAATAACGCTCCTTCATAACGATTGCTAATGATTTTTGGTAATGTGGCTATTATTCGTTCATAACCAATCAAATCTTCAGATGATGGATTCCCATTAAATTCTCCGGTTGGGATATTTAATACCATTTTATGATAATCATTGATTTTCAAAAATACTTTTACTCCATAGTTTGTGTCTTTTCCGTACTGTGCCCCATCTAATGGGCGCCCCTGAATCTCTTTTTTGATGTAATGGTCTTGTGGGATAAACATGCTACCTGAAGGTATAACATTTTCTATAAACTGAAAATGATCATAAAAAGCTCCTGATTTTTCTTGACCAATGATATGAATTGGATACCCTTGATCACGAGCATATGCCAAAAACTTTCTAATTGGTTGTACTAGTTTTGAATATTGTGCGCGAATGGATAAAGGACCATCTTTCACAAAAAGACAGTTTGGAAGAGTTTCTTTTTTATTTTCCCAATAATTTTTTATTGCTGTAAATAAAAGAAGAGTTTCATGAATTGTCATATACGTACTTGGAATATCCTCTGGGGCAAAGTCATCTCCCATAGAAAGATGAAATCCAAGCATATCTGTCACATAAACTTCTTTTTTACATTCATTACATATACCTATTTCTGTATCAAAAGAAAGTGTAGTATCATGTGTAGTCTCAGGAGTACTATGAGGGCAAGCAAAAGATGGTAATTCTTTTCTTCCGTTACTCCATTTTTCATAGATGATCCATTTGAAGGTCTCCATAATTTCCCCTTGCATTTCATCTGAATCATCTTTTATTGATTCAAAAATAATTTTTCGAATTGCATCGGAATTGCTAGGCATATCAGGTATCCATACATTTCGAAGTGGAAAAACGGTTGAATGAAAAGCTACAGATTCTTTTAGGATTTTTCTTAGTATTAAAGGGTGTGGGTTTTTCTTATCTAACCTATCTAGGTCAAGAATATTCATCTTTATAATTGAAGTTTTTACAAAAGAAATAGTTGAATATGGTGACTTGTCTGAACAGATAGTTTGATATGAACCGTCTACTCCATAAATATAGATTAAATTGTCTGTTGACTTAGGCAAATATTCCCACTTAAAGTTGACACATTCGTTTGGCATCTCAGAACTTTTAAAACTCTCTACCAATTTTTTGACTAAAGGGCTTTTTAAAACCTCAAGATGTGCAATTTTGCTCGCTCTTTCCCCAGGTAATCGGTTTCCAGCTTGATATGGCATGACAGCATCTCCTGAGACCATTTATCGTGAAGTAAGAAGCGAAAAATCGTTTGCTTGAACAGATATTACAAACCTATGAGATCTAGTTAACATTCTGATATACCCAGGCGTTTTCGCCTGAAGGATATCTTCACGTATATCTTCATAAGTGACATTAATCTTCGAGAGTTCATTTACTTCATTTCTTGAAGATATATGAGCGATAAAGAAGTTTTCGGTTTGAGCCAGAAGGTCATTACTAATTGTACTAGGCGACTGAGTAGAATATACCATACCTATGTTGTATTTAGCCCCTTCTTTTGCAATTCGACTATAAATATCGTTTTTAGCTTCATTATCTGGGAAAAGGTTATGTGCTTCTTCAAAATAAAGTTGGACATAATTATCGCCTAGAGCGTTATTGGAAAATATTTCTACTTGTCTCTTAAAAATAGCAGATGAAAGGTAATTAGAAAAATATTGCATAACTTCAGGAACAGCATTACCAAGGTCTAAAATAACAGTCTTACCATCACTGATGTATTTAATGATTTCATTTACAAAATACCCAGAATTTTGATCGTGATATTTTCGGATGTAGTTTAGAATGTTAGGGCCACTACTTGTTTTACCTTTCGGATGTAAAAAATTAAGAAGTGCATTATCATCAGCATCGAAGAGATTTGCAGAGTCATTATCTTCACTTGTTTCTGAATTTTCTGTATCGACTTCACTTGTTTCTGAATTTTCTTTATTCTTTTTAGTTTTTGAAGTCGATTTTATTTTGCATTTACGATCTTTTTCAGCAAATAATTCTAACTCACCTATGAGTTCATCCAGTGAACTAATGAACTGAGGCATTTCTCTATTTGCCGAGCTGTAGATCTCCTCCCTAATTTTCTTACTAAATCCTGGATCAAGAGATGTAAACTTTTTAAGTTTATCTATGTCAGCCGGAAAACCCGCCTTACTTAAGATAGCCCAATACATCAATATTTTACGTTTGGATCTTTTATCTTCGCCTTTCTTAAGTTCTTTTAGTTTTTCAAAAGATGGAATATCGACAGATAAGAAACTACTGATGTAGCCAGAGCCATCTTTACCATCTTCCTTTAGCAAAGCCGCAATAATTTTGTGGGATGTTTCAGGAACCTCATAGAAATCCAGTTTTAGTGATTTTGAAGGGGTCTTTGATTTTGGTGTTAGAGCATATACTACACAAGAATCACAACAAACACTTGCAAGAGATTTGCTTTTATCCCATGAGTTGTCATTTGCGTATTCGCCGTTTATATCAAAAATTATCTGTCCTACATTCTTCTTTTCTTTTGTTGTTTCAATGAGACTTTGAGCTATAAGTTTTACGACGTTGCTTTTTCCAAGGCGTGTTTTTCCAAACATTGCGGTCCTAGTTCCCATAAAATCTTTTGTTGAGACCTGGACTTCTACGTTTGGCAGAGGCTTATCGGGTAAATGAAGCCTACATTCAGTCAGACGAAGTTTTCCTATCGGAAAACGATTTACTTCAGGAACCATTGAATTTACTATAAGATCTAGAATTTCATCATTAGGAGAGTACAATTCATAATTATGAGCGCTTACATAGTTATTTAAATCTCCAGAGAACTCTATTTTTTTATGATTGTCTGGATTAGGGTAAAACATTCCGATAACAGAAGTTTTTAAAGCTCCCCATTGTAACTCATTCTGAGTAAATACATCAAGTTCTGGCATAGACTTTTTCTGGAGCTCAAAATAAGTCTGTTGTACTTCTCTAGACAGCGGGGTTGGAACTGATTCACGAACACGGAGAAGTGTAAAATGTATAGGAAAGGCTTCAAAATCTGCTGGAACCATAATAAGTAGAGAATTTCGTGGGATACCTCCAACTACTTTTTTGTAAGTATCTGCGGTTATAATTGTTGCATCGGAATAATTAATTTCCATTACATAACCAACAAATCGCCAATTTCGAATATCTTCTATTTCTTTTATTTTCTTTTGTTCTTCCAAAAACTCTCTGAGTACTTTTAGTGGATTTTCATCATAAGGATCATCTTTAAATAGGTCTTTCAGCCCCAAATTCATTCCTCCAGAAAATTATAAATTACTACTTCACCTGTATCTTCGGTTAAAAGCCCAGGTAAACCTCCAGTTCCTTTCTTTATAAAGAAAAATGGAAAATTTTCATATAAGTTAACAATTTCAGAATTAGACGAATTAGTCATTACCCAGTCAACACCACGTTTAGTCGCCTTCCTAAGAGAGTTATAAAGTCTTTTCTGATCTTCAAAATTAAAAGAATCAAACATATAATGGGAATTATGCTGTTCTTTCTTTCCAGGGCAATAGGGCGGATCTAGAAATAGAAAATCTCCTGCTCTACTTTTATTAATAACTTGTTCAAAGTCACAACATTTTAGTTTTGCATGAGAAAGATGTTCTGAAACTTCGTATAGTCTTGTTTTACTTATTACCCATCTTCGGTCTTGTCCACCATAGCCAATATTAAATTTTCCCTGTGCGTTGTGACGCCACATTCCTTTAAAACAAGTTCGATTTAAAAATAAAGTTCTTGCAGCACGCTGAGAAAGGTTTAAATCGTTTATTGGAGAGTCTCGAATCTCATAGTATCCTATTTTAGTTGAGGGAAGCTGACTATAATTTTTCCATATCTCATCCGGAGAATCACGAATACCACTGTAAAGATCAATAAGCTCTTGGTTTATATCGGAAAGTAAAGCTGATTTCGGATTTACATGAAAAAATACAGATCCACCACCCACAAAAGGCTCAACATAAGATCCTAGAATATCTGTACCAACAGGAAGAAGATGATCGAAGAAAGAGATTTGACGTTGTTTACCACCAGGATAACGAAGGAATGGCTTAGATTTAGGTTTAAGTATTTGATTATTTATACAAATAGTATCCGAGAGAGATTGTGCCATTCTATTTACCAAACACTCAATAATTATATAAAATAAGGCTAATTATATTTAAATGTGAAAAAAATGAATACTGGACTTAGAATTGAATCAAAAGTCATCAATATGAATGAATGCACATATATAAAAATTTTGCGAAACAATCTAAAATAACAGCAAAACGATTTTCTTATACGATAGCTTCGCTGTAACTAGGCCTTCTTGGTAAAACCAATGAATACTCTAAAAGTTTCAGATTCCTGAAAAATTACAAAATACCTCCGGTATGCAAAATTGACATAACTTTGTTAAAAGTCGTAATACAAAAGTGTTGTTTTTGTTTTATCGTCTGATTATTATAATGAAAATTGACAATTTCAGGCTGAATTTTCCACAATTGCCTATGTGTTTGTTTTCTAAACCATTCCAAAGTATATAGGAATTCGCTTGTTTCCTTCGATTACCCTCCGATTAAATATAAAAAAATGCTAACAAACATATAGGATCTATCCTAAACTCACTTTGACTATCCCCTTTGATAATTTTCAAAAAGGTTCCTCTTATCAGAAATTCAGTGAACATCCAAGTTAGAAATCATAAAAGCAATTTCGAGTTTTGGGACAGGCTCATATTGTAGTAAAGT
>CAZFNE010000038.1:0-16496 GCA_964520335.1 uncultured Methanosarcinales archaeon
GAGGAGGGGGCTGGAATGGAAATGCAGGCTCGTGCAGGTCGGCTGAACGACTTTTCGCAGCACAGGATAAAAAGCTTAACAGCCTTGGGTTTAGAGTTGTCAAGGAGATTGGAATCCCAGAAAATAGGAAATAAGTAAAAAACAGAGTTTAAAAAGAAGAGGTTAGAAAATAGTGATGATTAAGGATACTAATTAAAGAAACTAATTATATAAACTAATTTTGTAACTACCAGTAACCAAAAAGGAAGTTCAAAAACTTCAAATAATTTGCCCATTCCCCCTGCCTGATTAAAACAGACAAGGGGAGAAGTTTTTTACTTTTGTTGTTTGTTTTCAATTTAGGAGGCGATCTAATCGTTGTGTCTGTTCGAAGAGACATTTATCTATACTACGAATTAGTATTTAACACTTTTGTTTAATTTATTGTTACTTGGTATTAAATACATTAAGATAATTTTGCTTAATGAAAATAATGCCAAAAATAAAAAAACACCTTTTTAGGATAAGAAAAATGCTAAAAAATAACCAGAAAGTTCCGGAACAACTCAATTAGAGCCCATATTAAAGAAAAAATAAAGAAAAACTATGGTTATAATTAAGGCTTTAAAAGAGAAGTCAAATTAAAAACCAAATGTTTAAAATATCCGGACTCATCTGGAGGTAGAAAGAGAATAAAATAAGAAAAAGAAAGTAAATAAGAATGCAAATGGTAAATCTATTAACTATTTTAGCTATTGTAAAATTTAATAAAAAGCGTTATAAGAAGCGATAATATGCCCCTTGATAATATATTAAACGCTGAAAAATATAATTTTCTTATTGAAAAGGCCAGGGAACTTGAAGCTGTAGACGCAAAGATAATCCCAACTGAGAATGTGTTTGTAGAAAAAAGGGTTGTCTTAAAATGCAGGGGATGCATAGGATACGGGAAGAAGCTGACCTGCCCGCCATATGTTCCTGCAGTTGACGAATTTCGAGAGATTCTCAAGGAATATAAGTATGCCCTGCTTGTGAAGTTCAGGTCTCCTGCAGTTGCAGACGAAGAAATAGCAAAAGCTCCATACAAAACCTGGCTTGACCCTGCCGAACCAGAAGAAACGAGAGCTAAAGCCGCTAAATTCTGGACGGATTATTTTGATTACAGCAAGAAAATGCTGCTCTCAATGCTTGAACTTGAAAAGACAGCTTTTAATGAAGGTTATACTTTTGCAGTTGCATTCGTGAACGGATCTTGCAGGCTGTGCGAAAAATGCAATGTGGAAAAAGGAATTTGTCTTCACTCAAATATGGCAAGAATTCCTGAACATGCAGTTGGGATTAATATGAAAAAGACTGCTTCAGAAGCAGGTATGCCTATAGTTTTCCCGATAAAAGGGCAGCCTGAGCCTATGTCGATTCTGTTGATAGATTAATTTAGACCGTTTAAAAAGATAATTCAAAAGAATTTCAAAAAAATTATTTGAATACATAGGTTGTGCCAACGGTGTTGAGCAGGAACTTTTCCGGCATTTCTTCCGAAAACCTGTTTACCGCACTCCAGCCGGTACAGTGCATTGGCACAACAAAATCAGGATCGATATTCTTCATTTCCTCAATTGTAGGCTGGATTATAGGGTCAAAGAGCTTCCCTGTAAGATGGAAACCTCCAAGAACTGCGTAAACCCTATCTGTTCCTGTAATTTTTTGTGCATACCTGACTGTATTTACAATGCCTGCATGTGCACAACCGCTAATAACTACAAGTCCTCTGTCTTTAAGCTTTATAATTAAGCCCTGGTCATCCATAAAGGGATCGAGAACCCATTTTTCATTGATTTTTGCTTCTGCCCAGGGAAATCCCTGTTCAAAGGGCGTTGTACGTTCTACTTCTCCTGTAGTGTAGATAAGATCATTAGCGATCGAGGAAGGCTTTTTAGATTCGACCAGGAATGCCCCTGCTTTTATCAACTCTTCTTTATTGAGGGCAGGGATAGTGGCCGGATGTCCTACTGCAGGGATATTGATTCTGCGTTCAAGAAAAGCATCAGGATGAAGAAAAAGAGGAATGTTTTTATCCTGGGGTTTTTTGAGATTTTGAGAATTTTGGGCATTTTGAGTCTCTTGCAGCAGCTTCAAAAGATCTATAAGTCCAAGGAAATGATCCGGGTGTCCATGACTTAAGACAACTGCTTCTGTCTTTTCAAGCCCGGTTTTCAAGACTTCCGCATTATTAAAAAGGCAGGCAGGAGTTACTGCTGCATCCATCAATACCAGATGTTCTTCATTTCCTTCACATACTTTAATAAGACAGGAAAGCCCATGTTCGGCAAGAAGATTCCGGGGGAAAGGCACATGAGGTCTTTTACAGACCTCTGTACTTTCCGTTACAAGCATATCAGTGTAATTGTCCATCAAAATTGTTATTTCTACGCTATCAGCTTCTCGAATATTTATTGCCTGCATTTAAACACCCAATTTATTCCTTTAAGGTTGATTATGACTGATACAAGATGATTTATCAGGTATGGTTTGTAAGTTAATACACTAAATAATAATTAAAGAGATCCATTTCAAAATCTGAGAGAGAATTAATTTAAATTCTATTAGGTCAACAGGGTACAAAATTCTTAATTTTCAGTTTTTAGAATTTCATGCTAAAGGTAAATATTAGTTACTTTGAGATTAATCACTTCACATATTGAACAGATTTTATCGGATAGATATTATGGAAAATGATCCTAAAACAAAGACAAGAAAAACAGCAAAAACAGGGGAAACAAGGAAAAAAAACAGGGCTGCAGGGAGGAAAAAAGGAGATGCTGTAGACAAGAGTGGGGATACTATACATAGCCGCCTGAAAAAAGCTCTCGCTCCCCATGAAAAAGCTCTTTCGGAAAATCCGGATGATTCAGGAGCCTGGGCAGGGAAAGCTGCGGTTTTTTTAAGGCACAGAATGTATAAAGATGCATTAAAAGCGACAGAAAAAGCTCTAGAAATAGAACCTCGAAATCCTGCATATCTCTATGACAAGGGTTTTGCCTTCTTGCAGCTCAACAGGGAAGAAGAGGCCCTTAAAGCCTTTGACGAATTACTGGAAATAAACCCGAAAAACGATAAAGCCTGGAATCTTAAAACCTCAGTCCTCTGCAAGCTTGGCCAGCAGGAAAAAGCCCTTGAAGCTTCGGAAAAAGCTCTTGCTTCCGACCCAGAAATTGCAGGTGCCTGGTATGCAAAAGGCTTTGTTCTCGCTGACCTTGGGAGGTATGAAGAATCCCTGGCAGCTTATGATGAAGCCCTGAAGCTTGACCAGAACCTTGCCCGAGCCTGGGAGGGGAAAGGCTTTGCCCTTTATTCATTGGACAGGTCTGTAGAGGCTGCAATTGCTTATGATTCGGCCCTGAAGATAAATCCAGATTCCGCAAAAACCTGGATTGGAAAAGGCCTTGTGCACCTCAAGCTCGGTAAATACAAAAAAGCTCTTGAAACCTGCAGCAGAGCAATTTCAATAAAACCTGATTCTCCGGAAGCCTGGCACTGCAAAGGCCTTGCACTTTCAGGCCTGGAAAAAAACGAAGATGCTCTTGGGGCCCTGGAAAGGGCGCTCAGGCTCAATCCAGGTTATATTGAAGCCAGAAAAGCCAGGAATGCGGTAAACTCCAAACTTGGCTTTGACCTTGAAGAAGATGAAGTTGAAAGAAAAGCAGGAGTAAAAATTGAAGAAGATAAGCCTGTACCAGCAAGGATGAATGTCTGGGCAAGGAAAAAACCAACCAGCGAAATAATGCAGAAAAGTCGGGACCAGGACAGGGAGCAAAAAGAAGAGAATACTCAGAGGAGAGAAAGGGGCAGAGAGAGCAGAGTACCCAGAGAAAAAAGAAGTGAATGGACAAGAAAAGTTCTGGGTCAGGAAGAAAAGCAGGAAAAACGAGAAAAAGAAGCCGGAAGAGAATCAAAAGAAAGAAAAGGAGAAAAAGGAATAGAAAAGGAAAGAGAAGAAGGAAAAGGAAAATTTGTCCGCAAAGATAGAGAGCAGACTAGAGAGCTAAAAAAAGAAGGAGCCAGAATAAGTACTTGGACAAGGAAAAAACCTGAAGAGCAATTAAAAAAGAATTCAGGAAAGGGAGAAACCGGGAAATCTCCAAAAGAGGAGAAATCTCACAATCAGGGAGCGGAACAAAGAAGAAAAGTGACAAGGAAAAATATAGGAAAAGAAAGAGAGAAAAAGAAATAAATCCTTGCAATATTTTTTCATTTTTCTGAAGTTTAGTTAAACCCTTAACCACGTATTTATAAATGACTGGTTAGACGCTTAACCACCTGTTTATAAACAGCTGGTTAGATAACCGCTTTTTTATATTCTTAATCTTTTTATTTGTTTATCCAGGATAACGCAAAGGAAAAAAATATTCTCCAGTTAATTATTGGACTTCCCCGACAATTACAACATAATTTTTCCCGTGTTTTTCAGCACAGGCCGGACAGGTTGTGTACCACATATACCATTTCCTGGTTTCCAGACCCTTGCTTTTTGCATAATCTTCAAAATCGTCGCACCATTCTCTTGTGTTTTCGAAATCTCCCTCATAAACCTTGCTCAAAAATTTACCGCTCAGAGTTACATTTTTAGCGCCATCGATTTCTCTATCAACAGCCATATAAAGATCCATATTGCTTTCAGAGGTGTGGTCGGACAAACCAAGCCAGTCTGGGATTTCTGCTCCAGCCTTCGCAACTTTCTCATTCATTCTCATAATTACCTCTCCGAAATTTAGAGGCACGTAAAATTGCGTAGTAACCGAATCTTTGATGAATTTTTTGTTATTCCATTCAAAGACTTTTCCGTCCCAGGGTTCAGGATCAAACCGGGGGCAACATTCCTGACTTTCAAATTCGCTGCTCATAGTTAATTAATAACTTTAAGTATTATTTTAGGTTTTGGTTTTTTTAGAGGAATTAATTATCTACACTGATCCCGTCCCAAAATCAGAAATCAAGCTCGTGTCTCAATCCTTGTTTTCTTGGAAGATGCTTCTGAATTTGGAAGAGAAAGAAAAGTACTCTTTGTTAGATTTGACTAAGACTTAAATCCTATCCGAAAAGTCAGTAATGCATGTTGAAAAGTTACAATAGGTATAGAATATTGGGCATCCGTTCCGATTTTGTATACTGCATATTGTAAAAATTATAGCATGTAACCACTTTTCGGATAGGAGCTTAGTGGCAGTTGCTTCTGAATCTACAGAGGAAATTGTGATCGTACAATCGATTAATGTGTTTCCACCCATGTTTTAGTGCAAGACGACTCTGGAATTCTGCAAAATTCTTTCAGCTTTCTTAAAAAGTTTTAATCAACATTCCAGTACCTTACTTATTCCTAACCTGAAGGCCTGGAAAACTATTCCAGTTCAAAAAGAAATATCTTCTGGATCAAAGTATTCAGGATCAAAATCTTCCCCTAGCCATTCCACTGTATCTTCATATTCTTCATGTTCAGGGTCTTTCAAAACCTCCAGCATGGCCTCATACCCATATACTCCACCAGTATCTTCTGGGATAGCTGCTCTTTTTCCTGCAAGACAGATAGGATACTCAATCCCTTCTTTTCTTGGCAGGATTTTTTCAAGTCGGACATTTACCTTCCAGTCGTCTCCGAAATCGTATGTGTACAGAGCAACCTTATTTTCCAGAGTAAAATATTTAGAGATTTTAGCTTTCTTCTCAGATATAAGCGGCACGTTATCAAAGACTTCTTGGTCTTCGTCTTCAGGAGCTATTCTCTCAAGGGCTTCAGTCTTTGGATTTTGCATTTCGAATTCGTGCAAGTGGTAGTCTTCCCAACTCATCGCAGCCTGGATAGCGTTATGCAAGTCCTGAAAAGTGTAGTTTTCCGGCACCTGGATTCGCCGCCAGATTTGAGGAGTAATATACTTTATTGAGAGCTTGAACTGGTAGACCTTCTTGAAATTGTTCTCCATTAATTATTCACCCGAATGAATAGATTTACATATTTCTATTTCAGGATTTTGGGATTTATATCCTGAAGGCTCTCCCAAAACCCATTTTTTCTAATGTATTCACATTTTTCAAAATTAAATTCATAATCGAAACTCAATCATTATTCGGAACAAAACATTAAGAGAAGAATTTTGAGTTTTGGGATCATCTCAGATTATACTTTCACAGATTGAAGGACACTGGTACCGGGAGTTTTCTTGAAATTTGTCTTGTATTCTACCAGATCGATCTCGCAACCGTCCCCGATGCTAATTGTGTTTCCGCGTACCACTCTAGCAGTTGTATGCTCCAGGTAAATATCGTCTCCTTCAATAGTGTCAGCTTTAAGGTGAGCTTTATAGAAATTAAGAGGATTCAAAATTGCTGCCAGGATTTCCATCAGGGCCCCTTCCCCTCCTTTTTGAACATGGATTTTTTCCCCACCAATTTCTTTTACTTCTGAAGGCCCGTATAATCTGACATTAACATTCCCTGAGTTCAAAGTCTCTTCAATATTGAAAACGCCTTTGAAGTAAAAAGATTCTACTTCGCAATTGCCTTTTGTTTTTAACTCCCCACTTATATCCACCTCTTCTGACAAAATATTGCCTTTGACAACAAGTCTGCCGTTTGACGCTATTTTTTCGACTGACATATTTCCTTCGACCTTTAACTCCCCGTTTATGTTTATGTCATTCGATTCTATGTTCCCATTAACAACTGCATAACCATTTATCTTTCCTGTATTCGATTTCAGATTGCCTTTTTCATTTAAGATGCCGTTTACCTTAATTTCAAGGCAGTCTAAATCGCCGTCAATTATTACTTCTCCTTCGAAGTTTACGCGTCTATAAACTCCTCCTGGAGAGGTCATTTTTCCTAAATATTTTAGATCTTTCCTAAGCTCAGTGCTCATTAACTTTCCTCCGTTAACTTAAGTTGATTTTCAATTCTTCTATACAACGCGTGATGTCAATCTTAGAAACAATACGTGCCCCTGACTCAAAGTAATACTCACAGGGACTTGAAACCAGAAAACAGGTGGAAATACCCATTTTTCTTAAAAAAACTAACTCACAATTTTTATTTTCATATTTTTTATAGTGCTCTTCCAGGGTCTCCAATAGAAGTTTGCCTTCTTCAAGGCTGATGTCTCCCATTTGCAGTGCCTTGTCAAGTATGCAGGTGTACAGGATTTTCTCAAAAGGAAATACTTCGATGTTGCCGTATAACCTAACTAAAAAATCTATTGTCGATCTGTTAACGATATTGTGTTCAATCAGCTCATCTTTTGAAAGCGGTTTTGCGTTCAGGTTTAGAGTGAAAAGTCCTGCCATGTCGTCCAGAGAAAGTTCTTCTTTCATATTCTGGATCTTGGAGATTCTGTCAAGGATTTTGTTCTTTGGGAAGAATGTCTCCTGTCCGGTAAAGGTGGACTTTCTTATGAACCATTCTTCAGGTATCAGGTTTTTGCGCTTCCAGCGATATAAAGCTCCATAAGAAATACCCGTAGCTTCGAGTAACTCTTTTTTTGATATAAGATTTTCATCCATATAACTCAACCTTGTTTAATGTAACATAACACTGTTATGGGAATAACACAATAAAATATATAAGTTTTTCGAAAAGTTAAGTAAAATTCGAAAATGCTAGAAAATTTGAAGGAAATAAAAAAGAAAAATGTTTAAGTTTTAGACAATTAGTTTTCTTGACTAGATTCTCCAAATATGGTTATAGAAATTCAGCAATCATTATTCCTATAATTGCATACCAAACTAATTCAAAGTCTAGTTATTCGTCTCTACTTTTCTAAATTTACAGATCAAGTTGGAAAAATATAACCCCTATAATCCCTGTAAACATGCCCCATATGAAACTTAGAAACATATTCTAATTTATGTCCTACTGTATTAAATAGTTTATCGTGTTGAATACAAATCATTTTTAATTTGAAACATCAGTTTCGGCCGCAGACCAGTTCTAAAGAGCCAGAAAAGCAAAAAGAGATATTAATAAAATAGTTTAGAGGGCTGGAAGGATAGAATACAAGTTTCAATCCTTGTTTTAATGGGTCTTGCTCTCTAATTTTGTTTTAGAATTCATTTCTTTGCCTCTGCAAATACTCTTATTATCGTTCCTACCTCAATTTCCGCAGGAATGCGGATACTAATTACCCTAGATTCGGGCACTTTCCATGATTCTCCGGCATCTTTTCCTTGAGTCTTCTTTAATTCTATGTAATCTGATTCTGTTATGTACTTTTTAGGTATCTTTACAGTTAATATCCTAGGTTTTCCACTATTTTTACCTCTAATTATTTCAACGATTTCAAGGTCGTCTGTACAACATTTTTGATCACTTTTGTCAGTATTAGCAGTCATCCATCCACCTAATCTAATTTTACAATGTAAACATTCTACATATGAGCCTATCCTGAAACTCCAAATTGAGCTATGTATTTCGAAATTGAAATAATTAATTGATTTTCTGATAAGGAAAATAATTCTGAGATTTTTAACTCATTTGCAGAACCTGGGTTTTGGGATGAGCTCTATATGTTATTTTCTTTATATAATGGTTTCAATCCTTGTTTTAATGAATCTTGCTCTCGAATCAGATAGGTGACTACCAGTTTGAACTCTCTATTAAGTTTCTGATTATGAAATTAATTTTGAAAAATCAAAATGCATAAGAAAAAATGGATTTTGTGATAGCTTCATTCATTAAAAACCGTTTATTTCCGTTAAATCTAGATTTTTCAATTTCAAGAATTTGAATTTATTTCTAAAACATTTTAGTAATCGAGAATTTTAGAAAAACAGTATCTCATAATAATTAATAAAATAATAAATTAATTGGATATTTTAATAACACTTTTTTTTAGGAAAGTATATATACTAAATTTGTTTTAATTGATTTTATCTTAATAATATTGAAGAAAATAACACTTTAGTAATATTTCTGGAAAATAAAGTATTATTCAAATTTTCCAAATGGGAAAATATAGGTTCGAGAGTTATTATAAGAATAATTCAGGAACCGGATAAAAATTGGAGAAAAAAGGAGGAGTTCAAATTACAAAAAACCAGCAATATGTCTTCATAGGACTGATAGTCTTAATCATAGCTGTTGTTGGGGCCTTTATGCTGACTGGTTCGTCAGATGAGCCTGGCACCCAAATTTCTGAAGAAGGAAGTTCTTTGGCATCTGAGGTATCAGGCTCTAATGGAACAGAAGAATCAGCTTCCAAAGCTTCTGAGGAATTGGTTGCGGCGGTAGGGACACATGGTGGAGAACCGGAAGCAGGATTTGATCCCATTGCTGGATGGGGTGACAATCATGAGCCTCTTGTTCAAAGTACCCTGTTCAAAAAAGACAGTAATGGGAATTTAATCAATGATTTAGCTACAAATTATACAATAAGTAATTATGGATTAACCTGGACTGTCAAATAAGAGACGACGTTAAATTCCACGATGAAATGCCTTTAACAGCTAAAGATGTAGCTTTTACATTTAATACTGCAGCAAACGGTACCGGGATTGATTTATCAGTGCTGGATACAGCAGTTGCACTTGATAATACTACAGTTGAATTTAAATTAAACGACCCACAGGCTACTTTCATTCATAAACTTGCAGTAACTGGCATTGTACCTGAACACGCTTACAATGAAAACTACGGACAAAACCCTATAGGCTCAGGCCCATATAAATTTATACAGTGGGATAAAGGCCAGCAGGTAATTTTTGAAGCAAATCCGGATTATTATGGCCAAAAACCTTTCTTTAAAAAGTTAACTATAATCTTTATGCAATCAGATGCTGCTTTTGCTGCTGCCAAAGCAGGCCAGGTAGATATAGCTGAAATCCCTGTTTCTTACGCAAATCAACAGGTAGGGGGAATGAAAATAGTATCCCTTAAGTCAGTTGATGCCCGAGGAGTAAGTTTCCCTCTGCTATCTGATACCGGTAATAAAACCGAAAACGGTTACACGATTGGAAATGATGTAACATCGGATATTGCAATTAGGAAGGCTTTAAACATTGGAATAGACAGGCAAGCTTTAATTGCTGGAGCGTTAAATGGGCAGGGCGAAGAAGAATTCACAGGTGTTGACAAGTTGCCTTTCGGAAATAAAGAAGCTATATTTGAAGATGGAAAATTAGAAGAAGCCAAAAAAACTCTAGCTGATGCCGGTTGGAAAGATACCGATGGCGATGGCATCCTGGAAAAGAATGGAACAAAAGCTGAATTTTCGCTTCTCTATTCCGCATCTGCACAGGAACGGCAGGCATTGGCGGTTGCACTAACCGAAGAAGCAAAAAAATTGGGTATAAGTATTAAACCTGAAGGAAAAAGCTGGAATGAAATAGATACTCTTGCTCATTCCACGCCAGTAGTATTCGGTTTTGGTTCGCTTGATCCTACAGAAATATACCTGAGATATTACAGCAAGAGCTATAATCCCTCAAACTACAACAATATAATAATGTATAATAATCCAGTTGTAGATGGATACTTAAGAACAGCTATAACAAGTTTTGATCCAAATACTGCCAACAAAAACTGGCAATTGGCTGCCTGGGATGGAACAACAGGGTACTCTGCAAAAGGAGACGCTACCTGGATGTGGATTGCAACAATTAATTACCTGTTCATTATGGATGAAGATCTGGATATAGGAACTCCAAAAATACAGCCTCATGGAGCTGATATTTTCGGGAACATATTAGAATGGAAACGCACAGGAAATTAAATGGGAATTACACAGGAAATTTTATAAGAATTTCGAAAAACAGATTTCCAACGGAGAATTTATGGGTTTTTTCAGCAGCTGAGGATTTTTTTAATATCCTCAGTAACTTCTTTTTATAGATTTATTTTAAGAAATTTAGGATACTTGTTAGATCACGCATGTGAAATTTAAACATCTAAGTAAAATTTTAATATTATTTAATTTTAGAAGATAAAATCAATACTTGAACAAGTTTAAAAAATTTAAAACATTTTTAGTTTTAGTTCATAATCTCTTTATTCCTGTTTTTCTTGAACTTTTCTTGACTATTTTAAAAATTTGTTCCTTTCGTTCTGTTTCTTATTAACTTCTTCTTTAACCTTTTATTTCAAATATATAATATGAGGTAAATCGAATAAATTTTTATTTAGTATTACTAAAAAATATAAAAAAACTATTTATTAACACTTAAATTTCAAAAGATATTTATACTTAAATCATTTTAATTAAACTTATCTTAATATTTTACAAAAAAGTAGCAATTAATCAGTGTGATTATTAGAAAAGTAATAATTCAGGAAAATTTTGGAATTATTCGTATTAAGTATACCGGAATGTAGGCTGTCTGGCAGGATAGAAAGGAGGAGTTTGGATTAAAAAAAGTCAAAAATACTTGGTTTTAGCGGGTATGATCGTAATTATAGCAGGGCTTTTTGTAGTCATATCAACGGATAAACCGGTTGATTCAACTGATAAGGCCCTGGAAAAAACAGGTTATGAAGGTTCTGAGAAGTTGACTTCCCAGGGTACTCAAACCTCTGCTTTAGAGAAATCAGATAGAGCTTCTGATGAGCTCGTAGTAAACGTATATTCTCACACTGGAGAACCGGAAACGGGATTTGACCCTCTGCTGGGGTGGGGATGCGGGCATATGAATTTTGAACCGCTCTTACAAAGTACGCTTTTTAAATCTGCTGATGATGGAAGTATAATAAACGATCTTGCTACGGATTACTCTATCAGCCCTGATGGGAAAACCTGGACTGTAAACGTAAGGGATGACGTTAAATTTACAGATGAAATACCTCTGACTGCAAAAGATGTAGCTTTTACATTCAATACAGCAATCGGAAGCAATTCTGAACTGGATATGAGCAATCTTGAAAAAGCCACAGCAATAAATGATACTACAGTCGAATTCAGGTTAAAAGAGCCCCAGTCCAGCTTCATATGGAGGCTCAGGTACATTGGAATCGTGCCGGAACACGCGTATAAAAAAGAAACTTATGGTCTAAATCCGATTGGCTCGGGCCCCTACAAATTCGTACAATGGGATAAGGGGCAGCAGGTGATCTTTACCTTAAATCCTGATTACTATGGGGAAAAGCCTTACTTTAAAAAGATAACCATGCTCTTTCTGAATAAAGAAACTGCCTTTGCAGCCGCAAAATCCGGGGATGTTGATATAGCTGAAATTGACATCAGCCATGCAAACCAGACAATTCCCGGGTATAATTTAGTACCTCTACCGGCAGCAAGGGCCCAGGGAGTATCCTTCCCCATTCAGTATAACACCGGTGGAAAAAGCCTTAAGGGGGACCCAATAGGGAATAATGTGACCGCTGATCTCTCTATTCGAAAAGCGCTGAACATAGGGATTGACAGAAAAGCCCTGCTTGATGGGGTACTGAATGGAAAAGGGGCTGTGGAATATACCGGAGTCGACCAGCGTGAGTTTGGGAACCCTGAGGCCAGGGTAAAAGATGCAAACCCGGAAGAAGCCAAAAAAATCCTGGAAGACGCTGGCTGGAAAGATACAGATGGAGACGGGATCAGGGAAAAAGAAGGCACCAAAGCGGAATTTAAACTATATTACTCCTCAACAGACCAGACAAGGCAAGCTCTTTCAGTTGCTGTGAGCGAACAGGCCCGGGAACTGGGAATAAAAATAGACCTTGTAGGAGCAAGCTGGGATGAAATCTACGCTAACCAGTACAGCTCAGCCGTTTTGTATGCCTATAGCAGTGCGGATACATTCAATTTGTACCTGCATTACCACAGCAAAGAAGCTGACGATACATATAGAAATCCAGGCCTGTACAGTAATTCGGTAGTAGACGAATATCTGGAAACAGCTCTCAGGACTTCAGACCAGGCTGAAGCTACAAAATACTGGAAACTGGCAGCTTATGATGGGAATACTGGTTTTGGGCCTGCAGGAGATGCGACCTGGCTATGGCTGGTGACACTTGACTATCTTTACATGACAGATGAAACCCTGGATATTGGAACTCCGCAAAAGAATGCCGGAGCAGATATTTTAGGAAATATCTACGAATGGAAAAGAGTAGATGCAGGCAATTGATACAGGCAATTCAACTTCTAACTGAGAGTAAGGAGTATAAAGAGAGATATGCAGCTTTGTTAAAAATGAAATAGTGAAATAAAGCTGCATATCCTCATTTTATTTTCATTTTATCTATTTGATGTTTGGATAAATATAATATTACAAACATTATGTGGGCCAAATTTGGGTTTTGGAAGAATTAAGATATGAGGGAATAACGTGCAAGATAAGGAAAAACTAGCTAGCTTTGCTGGAAAAAAAGCTCTTCGTTTAATAAGCCTTCTGATTATGGTCTGTTTTGCAAGTTTTATGCTTATCCAGTATTCTCCTATAGATCCTGTCAGAGCATACATAGGAGAAATGCCTGTAACTGCAGAGCACAAGGCTAAACTTGAAGAATACTGGGGAGTAAACACTCCCGGGCATGAGAAATTCCTGAACTGGGCAAAAGACATTCTAAGAGGGGATTTGGGGGTTTCCCTAATCTATAGAATTCCGGTCACCGATGTTATTAAAGAAAGGTTCTCTGCATCCCTTATCCTTATGGGGGTTTCGTGGGTGTTTGCAGGCATTTTAGGTTTTATCTTGGGAATAATTGCAGGCATGAACAAAGGGACCTGGATCGATAGGGCAATAAAAACTTACTGTTATACATTGGCTGCTACTCCTACTTTCTGGCTGGCCCTTGTTCTTTTAATGGTGTTTTCAGTCTATCTGGGATGGTTCCCAATAGGTTTAAGCGTGCCTATAGGAGTTACAGCCGAAAATGTGACTTTTTTTGACTGGTTTCAGCGCTTGATTCTGCCAGCCTTAACTTTAAGCTTGCTGGATGTAGCCAAGATTGCGATGTTTACCAGGGAAAAATTAATAGAGGTTCTCTCAAGCGATTATGTCTTATTTGCAAAAGCGAGGGGAGAAAAAGGATTGGGCCTTGTACTTCGGCATGGAGTCAGAAATGTCATGCTTCCGGCCATTACTCTTCAATTTTTGAGCTTCAGTGAACTGTTTGGAGGCACAGTACTGGTTGAACAGGTATTCTCATATCCTGGAATCGGGCAGGCAGCAGTTGCAGCAGGCCTGCGCTCTGATGTACCTTTGCTTCTAGGAATTGTGATCTGCAGCACTTTATTCGTCTTTTCAGGAAACTTGATTGCTGATATACTTTATAATTTTGTTGACCTTAGAATAAGACAGCAGGAGGCAGCAGCATGAGGACCACTGTTGTAACGGTCAATAAAGGAGTATTTAGAGGACTGAATTTAAGACAGAAAACCCTTCTTATAATAGGCTTTACCTCCCTTTTACTGCTTGCAGTCGTGTTCTCCAGTGTATTTTTAAGGGGAGAACCACTGCAGACTAATTTCAGTTCCAAAAACCTCGCTCCATCTCTAGCACATCCTTTTGGGACGGATTGGATGGGCAGGGATATGTTCATACGAACTTTAGAAGGCCTGGGGTTAAGTATAGTTGTCGGAGCGCTTGCTTCTACAATCAGCACTTTGCTGACAGTAATTTTAGGTTTACTTTCAAGTGCAGGAAAAACTGCTGATTCCTTTGTATCCTGGCTTGTAGATCTATTCCTCTCAATTCCACACCTTCTGCTTATAGTTCTTATTTCCATAGGTTTGGGTGGGGGTGCAACAGGAGTTATTATTGGGGTTGCATTGACGCACTGGCCCGGCTTAACAAGAGTTATAAGGGCTGAAATAAAGCAACTAAAAACCCAAGAGTATATTCAGATCTCCAGGAATTTTGGAAAATCGAAGTGGTGGGTAGCAACAAAACATATCCTTCCCCATTTAATCCCTCAGATATTATTGGGTACGATTTTGATGTTCCCTCATGCTATTTTACACGAAGCTTCAGTAACCTTTCTGGGCTTTGGCCTTTCTCCCCATGAGCCAGCAATTGGGGTTATTCTATCTGAGTCAATGAAGTATCTCTCAGCAGGCTACTGGTGGCTTGCGTTCTTCCCGGGGTTATCGCTTCTCATTGTGGTTTTGACATTTGACATAATCGGAGACAATTTAGGAAAACTTATGGATCCAAAAAATGCGCACGAATAACTGACTTTTAGCTATAGGTTTGACAGGCTCATAAAATTAGCTTGCCTAAAAGTTGCCTAAAAAGTGGGTAAAATAGGTGAGGTGTAGAATATGGGATATAAAAATGAAGCAAACACTGAAAAAAAGAGATACATCGAAAATAAAACTGAAATTACAAAAAAGAAAGAAACTGGACCCTTATTAAACGTGGAAAATCTTTCTCTTTCTTTCAATCAATATACTGCAGGATTAAGACAAACAGAACTGAAAGTAATTTCCAGCTTAAGTATAGAAGCATACAGTGGGGAAGTTCTAGCAGTTGTAGGCTCAAGCGGAGCTGGGAAAAGCCTTTTAGCACATGCGATTCTGGGAATATTGCCTCCAAACTCAAGACTTGAAGGAAAAATACATTATAATAGTCAGGAGCTTACCCAGGAAAGGAAAGAAGCCTTCAGGGGCAAGGAAATTGCCCTGATCCCGCAATCCGTAACCTATCTGGACCCTTTAATGAGAATCTCAAATCAGGTAATAGGAGCTTGCGAAAAAACTAAAAAAGAAGCAAAAAGGGAAATGCAAAAAAGCATTTTCCAGAGATACAGGCTTAAACCTGAAGTTAATAAGATGTTTCCACACGAACTTTCCGGAGGAATGACTAGAAGAGTTCTGGTTTCTACTGCAGTGTTAAGCTCTGCAAAGCTTGTTATTGCAGATGAACCAACTCCCGGGCTGGATGAAAAAACCCTTAATGAAACCCTTAATTACCTGAGAGAAATGGCAGAGAAAGGATGTGCAGTAATCCTTATCACCCATGATATAGAAGCAGCCCTGAAGATCTCAGATAAAATCGCAGTATTTTATGCGGGCACAGTTTTAGAAATAGCCAATATAGAAGATTTCAAAAATAATGGGGAAAATTTAAGGCATCCATATACCCAGGCCCTCTGGAATGCGCTTCCTCAAAACAAATTCCGGGCAATTAGAGGCCATCAACCTATTCAGGATGAAGTTATTGATGGGTGCATTTTTTACGATAGGTGTTCGAAAAAGAGCGGGCTTTGCTCTAAAGGAATTCCCCAATTAACGTCAATTAATGGAGGGGTTGTGAGGTGCAATAATGCGTCTCATTGCTGATAATATAACTTTTGCGTACAGGAAGGAAAATTGGATTTTAAAAGATGTAAATTTTTCTCTTGAGAGCGGGCAGGTATTGGGCCTTGTAGGGGATAGCGGAAGTGGAAAATCAACCCTTTGTAAGATATTGGCAGGATACGAAAAAAATTACCAGGGAAATGTAAGTATTAATGGGAAGAAAATTCCCCCAAACTGCTATAATCCAGTCCAGCTTATTTTTCAACATCCCGAAAAAGCTGTAAATCCTAAATGGAAAATGAAA
>CAZFNE010000039.1:0-5997 GCA_964520335.1 uncultured Methanosarcinales archaeon
TAATATATGAATCTCTAATATAATAATGTTGCATTATATGTAGAGGTGACTATAGCTGTCATCCTGTAAAACATTTGGAGTGATATAATGGGTGATATTACTAAAAAACCGAACAATAAACTCTTCTTAGCTGGAGCTATTATAGGTATAATACTCATTCTGGCAGCAGGTTACACGTTCCTGAATAAAGGAATTGAGCCTGCGAAAGCTCAAAATTATACCCTGAAGGCCAGCGTTAACAAAGATTGTACAATAACCCCCTGGGCAGTAGGCGTACAGAAAGGTTTCTTCAATGAATCCGGAGTAGAATTTGTTGATATTGGAGAAATCGCTGCAACACAGAGAAATAATGCCTTTGTGAGTGGGCAGATAGATGTACTTGATGCTGATCCCAATGACCTTATTAACCTGAGACTTGCAGGCGTGCCTGTGATTGCAGTTGCTCAAAGCGGCGACGAACCTGAAGATGGGAACCTGAGTAAGACTCACATGCACTGGCTGGTGCTGGAAAACAGCAGTATTAAGAACATCAGTGACCTGACTGAAGAAAAGCTTGGCCATAAGCCTAAAATAGCCGTTACTGCGTTAGGCATTTGCGCAGATACCCAGAATAATAAGTGGTTCAAAGATAATAATATTTCTAAAGATGACTTTGAATATGTCGTAATACCCGACCCGCAGCAGGAACAGGCGCTCAGGCAGGGCTTGATAGACGTCGCAATTCTCCACCCGCCCTTTTACTTCGCGGCAGAGAAACATGGAGGAGTAAGGGTTTTAACCACAAGCCAGGAAGCTTTCGGCAGTGCAGGCGGGAATACTTTGCTCGCCTTCACCGAACAATTCATCAAAGAACACCCGGATACTGTAAGGAAATTCATCAAAGGCTATAAGACTACAGAAGCCTGGTCTAATAAGAATCGCGATGAGGCAGCCCATATAACTGCAAAAGCAATCGGGCTGGATGAGGCTGCTGCACATTACTATAGCAGCAGTGGAGCTGTGAATGAAACTCAGTTGCAGGTCTGGATTGATCAGCTTGTGTCCGATGGGAAACTTCAGCCAGGACAGATTAAACCTTCTGATCTGTATACTAAAGAGTTCCAGGACGCCTGGTAAAAGAGGCAACAGTTTATTTAATTGATGGTTTCTCTTCCTGCCATCAATTATTTCTTGAAATAATTCGTTTACCAAATTATTTCTTTTTTTCAGGTTATTTTTTTACCTCTTTTACCATATCTTTAATCATCTCTCCGACCAAATTTGCTTTTTCGCAGTGAGGTGCCTCTTTTGGTTTACAAATTATGAGAATGCTCATCAACTTATCCGCAATTCTATAAAGTTTTATATCCTCTAGTCTAATCACAAAATCAGATAATTTTTCACTAAATTCTCTGCATTTTTCATGGTCAATGATAGCCTTTTCATGAAAGCGGCTAATAGAGTCTAATTCTTGAATTACTTCACTTGGTATATTTTTTCGATCATAGTATTTAATCCATTTAATTAAAATTTAGTTTTTAATTAAATCTACCGTACGTCTGGTAGAAAATTATTTTCAGCATTATATTTAATCAATTCCTTATTTTATGATTTAAGAACCCTGTATAAATCCTCTATGATAGCTAAATATTTGAGATTGATAAAATAATAATTTTACAGTCATAAAAAAGATTTATTATTCTTCATAAATAAAAAGTCAAAGCCAAATCTTATATTACTTAAGAGTATATATTATTATGTTCACAATTGTGAAGCTTGTCGGGTTTGATACAAATGGAAAAAATTACTTAATCCAACAGAGTTAATATAAATAAACAGTTCATTCTAAATAAGCATCTGAAATATAAAAATCATGTTTGCTTTTTATTAAATGATAAACAAAATAATTAGAAACTCAGGAATAACAGGCCAGGTTTTGTTATTCAATTATAGTCCACTTGTGGTGGAAACTCCTGGTAATTCCTGAATATTTCTGGTGACTCCAGAAACTTGTGGAAGGTATTTCTAGAAAATTATTGAGAACTGTAAAACTCGAATAATTAAGAGGTTAAAAAACAAAAATTAACCAATATCTTTTAAATCAAGTCTAGAACAGAAGGGGTTAAGTGTGAAAAAGAGAAGTTGTGCACTAATTATAGGAGGGAATGTTAATGGATATTCGATAATTCAGGAACTATATGAGAAAAAAGTAGAAGATATAATTCTTTTTTGTCACTCGAGAGAATCAGCTTCATATAGCAATAAAATAAAAGAGTTTGTAATAATAGACAATACTTCAGGGAGTTTGTTCCGAGAGATTGAAAAACTGCATGAGAAGTATGAAAAAATTGTTGTGTTCCCAACAAATGACCTTCAGCTTGAGAACCTGCACGAATTGTATAATGAGATAGCATCATTCTGCTTTTTGCCTTTTAACCCTGAAAATTTGTTACATTTTCTTGATAAGTATACTCAATACTCTTATTGTGAGAAGCTGGGCATTCCCTATCCTAAAACAATATATATTCAAGATAAAAAAGATTTGGAAAAAATTGAACAAATTCAATTCCCTATTCTGCTGAAGCCAGCACAAAGGGAGGATCTAAAGATAAGGATCTTCAGAAATATGAAGATAGAGAGGCCAGAAGGATTAATAAAAATAAGACATAAGCTGGAAAAATCCCTGGACTCAGGAGTTAAATTTATAGTTTCAGAAATAATTCCCGGGGAGGATAGCTGCTTATATGCTTACGTTGCTTATCGAAATCTAAGCGGGAAAATCCTTAATGAGTGGACAGGAAAAAAATTGGCTCAGTATCCTGATAAGTTTGGAGTCTTTTCAAGTGCCTCAAATGAAGCTCCAGAGCAAATTAGGATACAGGGGAGAACTCTCCTTAATGGAATGGATATAAAAGGGATAGCAGAGCCAGAGTTTAAATACGATTCAAGGGATAAAAAATATAAGCTTATGGAGATAAATTTGCGTTCTATGATGTGGCATAGAGTAGGGAACCTTTCAGGCGTAAATCTTCAGTATACACAATACCTTGATGCACTAGGGGAAAATGCAGACCCTCAGATTCAAATCAAAAATAAAGATATTCATTTTGTTTATCTAAATCACGAAATTATAAATTTGATATTTCGGAGAAAATATCTTCCTACATTTATCAAAAATATGTGGCACTCTACTGAAACCCATATTGCAATCTACGATAAAAAGGACATTAAGCCATTTATAAAAGACATTCTCGATATTCCCAGAATATTAATAGGAAGATTAATGAGAATAACAGGGGCAACAAGAGTCGTACAGCAATTGCAGAGCACCGTGGAAAATAAAGCTAAATCATTGAAAATGAAGAAACATACATATAAAAGTCCTCTGAGATGAATAGCTGGCAGTTACCCTTCTATAAAACAACAGAACCCCTTTTTACAGGAATTACTTGGTTTCTTGAGGCTTCTTTTTTACTTGCATTTTTAAAACATTACTTCCCAGTTTAAATTTCAAATCCAAAAATTCAGTATTAAAAATATACTGGGTTTAAAATGACAATGAGAAGAACAAATTTTGCCTGTACCCCAATAACTAAATATTTTAAAAAAGTTTTAATTTAAATGAAAACTGATACAAAAGTCGATTTTACTGCAACGGCGATCATCTTTATACTCGTGTTCTTTATAGTTTACAGTTTCATATCAAGAATAGATCTCGACTTAATGACGATTCCAATATCACTCACTATAGCAACGTTATTCACAGCATTAGAAAAAGACTAATAAAAAAGTCTTAAAGGAAAAACATTCTAAGCAAAAAAGTAAAGGTTAAACATTATTATATACAAATTCATTAAGAACAGGTATTACATGTTCCCACTGTTTTCTAGGTACTGTAACACAAATACCTGCAATGATAAGCACACCTATGTATTCTTCAAGAGACAAACCCTGAAGCCCTTGGTAATATGCGTTGTCAAAAAGTTTAAGCACTAGTTTATCAACTTCTTCGGGTACTACACCCGTTAAACCAGATTGCTTTCTACCTTTCAGATAAAGTTCTTCAATGTTAATTATATCCATGATTGCCCCGATTTTTATACTTTATAAAAATTAATTGTCATGCCCACAACACTATTTATATATATTCATTGATAACATAAATAACCACATTTTACGGCAAAAAATGCCTCGAAAATTTTCTGACTGGCTTCATCTACACATCTTGCTTTCTTAAATATTGATGGCTCTTATAATGAATATTAACCTCTACATTACAATGATAACCATCTAATTTTTTGGATCAGTTAAGTATAAGTTAAGTAAGTATAAGTTCAAGGTAAATTGAAAGAAAGATAGACGGCAGACTTTAAATTAAAGCGACCCAATCTTTGAGCCTATAATTAGTCTTTTTAACACAATAATAACAAAAATAAAATAGTTGCTTTTCTTTTAGCAAGCCCATATTTTTAAGGATAAGATTTCTGAACTAGAATTTCTTTGACTGTTTAAAGATAAATTATTACCAGCACTTCCTCATTTTTACAAAAGAACTCATAATAAATATTAAGGCAATATTGGCTGATTTCTTTAATAATAAGTATAATACCTGTATAATACGTGTGAGTATAAAATTGAGGCAAGCTGGCCTCATCAATTTTAGACCTCTTGAGGAACGGGGTTAAACATGGTAATTGACCATAAATACATCGAAAATAGCATTGCCGAAATAGTTGACGGACAGGTAAAGCTAACTGAATTAGGAAAAGCATACGGATTTGCTCTTTTTATTAGCATAACATGTGTTAATAATAATATTCCTGCACCTTTGGAATGCTACGCAAGTGTAGATCCATGTGAGTTGCCTAAAAATGCATTGGTTGAAACTAAAGATAGCTTCTGGTTTACGGAAAAAGGTATGGAATGGGTTTGTGACTATATTACAAATAAACCCTTCAATTTATATATTTACAAAATTGCAACCTGCTTCACAGAGGAATGCGTATCCGCTTAAATTCCTGGATTATTGAACTTTCAAAGCAAGAAAGTATATTTTTTCAATCAAAAAACCTGACGTGGATCTAGATAATTAAACGAAGAAAATTTAATTCGTTATGATATGTGAGTAGCATGATATATGAGAAGCAATAGTAACTCAGGTTCGTATTGCAAACATGCAAAAATTTCTTACTCCCTTTTTAAAAATTTACTTTGTAGAAAATCTTCCAAACATCTGGGTTCAAAAATTCTAAAAAAATTAAATTATATAACTATTCCTCATTTTTGTCGTTATTTTACGCATTTTTAGTTAATTAAATCTTATAAGACTTAATTTCTGGTTTTGAAACCTTCGTATTGAGGTGTTTTTTGCCGTAAAATTTGGATTTTAATATTATAACGGGCATCCTTTATTATCAGTATCATTTTGAGAATCAAAATATCTGGAGATAGAAAGACTTTGTAATGAAAATTCATCAATCCTGATGCGATGCCAAACTATGATTTCACATATTAAATCTTAATCGCTTTCATGCTCAAAGCTCTATTGGCATGCAATTCTCATGATTTTATATGATGGCACAAATTGAAAAAAAGACTCTGGGGTAACATTAATGAAGAATATTTCATACATCATAATACTGCTCCTAGCATCTGTTGCTGTTCTCTCTATAGCTGGTTGTACAGAAAAAACACAGGCTGAAATGCAGGGAACTTCAGAACAAGTGACGCCTGCGATGACAACTGCATCAATGAAAGGCACTAATTCCACCTCGTCAAAGATAGTAGACGTAATATGTAACATGAAAGTGGAAAAAAGCGTAATAGATACCAGCGTATATAAAGGAAAGACTTACTATTTCTGTTCTCCTTGGTGTAAGAAGGAATTCGACGCTAATACAGAAAAGTACATTAATTCTCAGATCAGTACCTAAATTCCTTCCAAGAAGGAGAAAGCAAAATGCGCTGGCGCATCCCGATGCAATTAATTGAGTCTTTTACGCCAGCGCTATCGATAAA